>DATFVP010000245.1:0-5029 GCA_035260285.1 Methyloceanibacter sp. | reverse complement strand
CGCCTCGGCCTGATCGAGCGCGATGCGGTAGTCGCGGTCGTCGATGCGGGCGATCACGTCGCCGGCGGCAACGTGATCGTTATCGGTGACGGGGACGGCCGTGATGTAGCCCGACACCTTGGGAGCGAGCGCGGACTGCCGTGCCGCGATGAAGGCGTCGTCGGTGGACTGAAAGTGTTCGGCGTAGTCCAGGTAGAGATCGCCGCCGCCGACGGCAGCGGCGAGAAGCATCGCACCAATGGCCAGGACGACAGGGCGGCGATGCAGCAGGCCGTTTCGGCGCCCCTTGCCGCGCGCCTCCGGCTGCTTTTCTGCTGCCTGAGCCGGCCATTCAGGCCGCTCGGCGGCAGGGCTGTCCGGTGGCAAGTGAGCCGGCGCCTCGATCTCCTGTTTCGAGGGTCGGTGCGGCGAGGCCGGAACGACCTGCGGGCTGTCAAGTTCCTCGAGCCCCGGCTCGCCCCGTTCCAGAACATTGTCCTCAAACATGACATGCGGCTCCTTCATGGCCGGGTGATGGAAAGAAACGAAACCGTTTCGTTTCGTTAATTAACTAATTCGACTGAGGCGACCTGTCAAGTGAAACGATACGGTTTCGTTCTATTTACAAGCAGGCCAGGTATGCATAAATTCAGGGGGGCGGCGGTCCGCCGGGCCGCTGCAGCATCGGGAAAACCGCCAGGAAAAAGAACGGTTTAAGGAAGGGCTTGTTGGCCGCGGGGCCGGTATGGAGGTGGGAAAATCGCAATGAAGACCAGCAGCTTGAAGACCGCATCAAGGGCCGGCAAGGCGCCGCGGCGCGCCAGGGTGCGCTTTGGCCGTCCGCCGAAGGAACTCGCCGGAGAGGTCGAGGAGCGCATCCTCGATGCGGCCCGCCAGGTCTTCCTGCAGCGCGGCTTCGAAGGCGCCAGCATCGACGAGATCGCCGCGCTCGCGCGCGCGGGGAAGCCAACGATCTATGCCCGCTTCGCCGACAAGCGGGCGCTCTTCACCGCCGTGGTGACGCGCGACATCATCGCCCAAATCAAGCAGTTCAAAGGCGACGTGCCGGCGGTGGGGTCGATTGAGGAGCGCCTCGCGGGCGCAGGCCTTGCCATGCTGCAGTGGGCTCTGGACAGCGACAGGGTCGGGCTGCTGCGGCTGGCCATTGCCGAGGTGCATCGATTCCCCGATCTGGCGAGCAGCGTCAGCCGCTCGGCGCGCGACCTCAGCACCGAGGTTGCCGCCCGGTTTCTGCGCGAGATCGCGCAATCCGACGAGCTCGGGACCCAGCCGGCCTTCGCCCCGCAGCGCCTCCCGACAACGGCACGATCCTTCCTCGACCTTGTCGTCCTGCCCATCCTTATGCGGGCGCTGTTCGAGCAGAAACGAGAGGCGCTGCGCCCCGAGATCGGTCCGCACGTTGCAAGCAGCGTCGCGTTCTTCCTTGCCGCGTGCCGAAACGGCGGAGTGGTTTGATCCCGGCGACCGAAACCGCACGCAGTCCAGACACTTTACTGCGCAATCTATTGTCGAGGGGGAACCTGCTCCGGACGTGCGGGCGCGTGCCTGGATGTGACTGCTGCAGCGCAGGCTTTCGTGACGACCGTCGTAGTCCTGCGCGCGATCGCGGAACACCAGGGTTGCTGATCCGCCTCGGAAAACTCAATGGGCCCAGCGACTTTTTCGACAGCATCGACCCGAACAGAGTCGCCGGCGTTTTCGGGAGCGACGATTGCGCTCCCGTGCAATCATTTCAGGCGTTCCTGGTCGATTTCCACTGCTTCAGCCGCTCAGCGATCAGCTTGGCGCGTTGCCGGTCGTTGGGCCCGTCCAGGATGTTCAGGTCCGCTTGTTCGGCGCGCCGGTAAACACCGGCCGTCCGCATGTTCACCTCCGGGCGGGCGTCCGCACGAGTGATCCAGTACCCGGTGCCGCGGTCGGCGGACTCCATGCGGATCTCCCCAGTCCCCTCCAGCTGCGGCGCGTTCGGGTCACGCGGCCGTTCTCCTTTCCAATAGTAGAAGATGCCGGAAGGCTCCTTCTTCTCCTTCGCGGCTTCGCTCCGGTATCGCGCCGACAGGCCGCCGTCCTCCTGCCAGGAGCGGCCGGTCAGCTCCAGCGCCCCGTCGGGGTCGCGTGAAATCCGCAGCAGGCTCACGGCGGAAGGCTCATACGGGCCGAGCTCCGTGAGTGAGAACTGCCACCACAGACCCTCGATGCGAGCAATGCGTCCCACCTGCTCCATCGCCTTTCGCAGTTTCTGATTGACGGCTTTCATCTCGGCAGGGGTCGTGTCGCCATAACGAACAGACGTCAGCCCCAGGAGATCGGTTGGAAGCTTCGAGCCGTTGGCGTGAAGGATGAAGGTCCGGCGCATTCCGAGGACGCCGCCGAAAAGGCCTGCTTCGAAGACGACGTTGTCTCGCGGCGAGGCCTGGCCGGGTCCGGGTGCTGGAGATGCCGGCGGGGTGACAGTGGTCCAGTCGTCCTGTGCGAACACGAAGGCAGCGAAATCCACTTCGTGCGCCAGCTCCACGAGCCGTTCCAGCGTGGTGGTTCCGGGATTGAAGGACGTCGTCCAGGGGTCGACCTGCGCGACCTCTTCGAGACCACGCGTCAACGCCTGCAGCAGCTTCTCCTGCTTTCCCGACGAGCCAAGGAAGATGCGAGGTTTGTTCATCCAATCTCCCGGCGAGGCCGGCGGACCCCCGCTGGGCCCCGATCGCAAGGTGGCCCCGGCTTCGTGAAAAATCGCCATCCGGGATCTATCCTACCGAGTGACCAAAGGCGATTCCACGCTCTGAAATTCGCAACGCTCCCGCGGGCTTCGTATGCGAGCCTGCCTTCGTCGCGCGCCTGCTGATTGCGGATCTAACCGGCTGAGCGGCTTGATGTCGCCGCCTTGATGACGCAGCCAGGGCTCCAACTCGTCCTGACAGTTGACTTATGCTGCGGCGTCGCCCACCCTCTCCCTTGACCCGATCGACCGCGCGGACAAGCCTCCTGTCATCGTCGAATTGGTCGCCCAAACCGATTGAGAAGGTTCCCGCACCGATCCGGTCCTCCCGGTCTCGGTGTGGCGTCAACGCAACCACAAGCCTGCGGACGCTAAGCCATGCACATAGGTCGACGGTACACGTTCACCGAATTTCTCGGCTGGACGAAATGGGAAGCCGGCTGCCTCATTCTATGGGCGGTGCTCGTCACCGCGTTCCTTCAGGTCACGCACTGGAATTTTCTGACGATACCGGCGCCGATCCTGACCATCGTAGGATCGGCGCTGGCGATCATCCTCGCATTCAAGAATCAGCAATGCTACGCGCGTTTCAACGAAGCGCTTTCGACGTCCGGCCAGCTCATCTCGAACAGCTTCATCCTGGCCAACAGGTTGACGTCTACGGTCGGCACTCTGGATGCCGCCCAATCCGGCCCCCGATTGAACGACATATTTTATCGCCATTTCGCCTGGCTGACCGCGCTGCGCTATTTCCTGCGCGAAAGCAAGCCCTGGGAGAATACCTCTGAGCGTGGCAACGCCAGATATCTTGCCAGACTTCCGACTCCGGAAAGCCAATCCAGCCTCAAGGACGAGCTGAAGACATATTTGCCCGATGCCCAGTTGCAGGAGGTCCTCGCCCATCGGGGCGACAAGGAGGCTCTCATTCTTCATTGGCAATATGACGCGATGCGCGACTTGCATACCAGCAACCTCATCGACCAATACATCCTGACCGTGTTGACGAGCGCGCTTGATGAGCTTGCTCGATTGCAAGGCGCGTTGAAACGCATGAAGAGCTATCCGTATGCGCGCAATTACTATTCGATCGCCGTTTTTCTGGTGATGGTTTATGTCGCGATCGTTCCTTTTGGTCTGTTTCCATACGCCCAGGATCTGGGAAAGTCCGCCGGGATCGGACATTGGACGGCATGGTTGAATGTCCCGTTCAGTGCGGTTGTCGGCTGGCTTTTCGTGTCGCTGGAAAAGGTCGGAGAGAATTCCTCGAACCCGTTCGAAGGGGGCTCCAACGATGTCCCGATCTCATTCATTGCGCGGAGAATTGAGATCGAGATGCGGGTGATGCTCGGCGAACAGACCGACCTCAAACCAATCGAAGCAAAAAACAGTATCCTGTTTTAGCTTCGGCAGGCGACAGCTCGCGGCCGGCTCCGCCGTCCTCTCCGCTGGCGCGCGGCCGCTCCTGCGGCCTGCGGCTCGCGTCGGCGCGTTCATCCAGGTCGCCAGGTGGTGGCGGATTGGAGACCGCGGTTGGCAAGGTGCGAGATTTTCTTGCCCTTGACGTGCCGCGCCTTGTTCTGGTTTGAAGATTCCTGCGCCGATCCTTTGTCTCGATCCGTTGCCGAGTTGCACCGCTTATGCGGCGCCAACTCCCCGTTTACAGAGGTGGCCATGGCATGAACCGGCGGACGCCGAAGAAGATGCGGCAGCGCTTTTTCGTGGCGCTCGGCCATGCCTTTCACGTGACGTGGCCGGTGTTGTCGGCAATTCTGGCGTTTCAGCTTGCCCTGGGCTTGCTGACTGGTTTTGTTGAGGGCTGGTCTCTCGGGGATGCGGTCTATTTCACTTTCATTACCGGCCTCACGATTGGTTACGGTGATCTCGTCCCGCGGCAGACGTTGACGCGCGTTCTCGCGATTGGAATTGGTTTCTGCGGGCTCTTTCTCACAGGTCTCGTAGCGGCAATTGTTGTCCACGCCACGCGCTCAATGCTTAGCGACGGCGGGAATGACGGTGAGTGATCTTAATATCCAAGGCAGCAGGAACGTGGATGTGCGCCCCGCGACAGCGCTTGGTTAGTTAACGCAATCGGTGCCGCAATTGGTGCCGGTAGATCCTGAAATCCCCGCTAAGTGTTGGTCGAAGTGGCAGGATTTAAATTTTTTCGAGCTTGCAGAACTGCTCAATGGTCAACGACTCATCGCTCCGCCGCTCAAGCACGGTGGCGATCTTGCCCAGCAGCTTGAGCACATCGACGAGAGCGCTGGCGCGCGTGGCTTTGGAAGTGAGCTTGCGATCCGACATGCCCATTAT
>DATFVP010000244.1:0-4066 GCA_035260285.1 Methyloceanibacter sp. | reverse complement strand
CGGGCGAAGTGGATCATGGCCCGCTCGGTCAGCGCGGTGATGGTGAGCAGCGGGTTGACCCCGATCGAGCGTGGAATGATGGCGCCGTCGCACACATAAAGCCCAGCATGCGCGCCGCCCTTCCCGTTGAATACCCGGCATTTGTGATCGACCACACCACTCGAGGCGTCATCGCCCATGCCGCAGCCGCCGAGAGGATGGGCGGTCGCAGGCTTGGTGCCCATGGTGGTGGCGGCAAGAGGGCTCTTGATGTAGCGGGCGCCGACCGATTGAGCCGCCCTGCTCAAGGCGGCATCAACGCGGGCATAGACAGGCTGGTCGGCTACATTCGGCCAATCGATCTGCGCCTTGCCGTTCTCGAGGCGAATGCGGCCGCGTGCCTCGTCATGAGAGACCACGAAGAAGGTGTAAAGGCTCTGCAGAGGGCCGTGGTAGACGCCCTTGATCAGCGACTGGGCGGCGCCGAGCAGCCTGCCGCCTGAGATGAAGAACACCGGCAGAAGCGGCGCGAGCGCCGAAGGCAACACCCCTTCCTGGATGAACATCGAGTAGTCGAGGCGGCGCTCGTCATTAAGCTCGATTTCGCCGGTGACGCAGGCTCCGATGGCGTCGCCAACGAATTTCGGCGGATAGCCGACGCCGATGCCGTTCACCCGCCCCTTGCCGCCGAGAGCGAAGGCGATGATGTCGCCGTTGGCTGAGAAGCTCTCCCCAAGCCGATCGGAAACGGCAAGCCCCTCCTTTCGCGAGCGAAGCAGAATTTCGGTCGAGCCGAGCGTGCCGGCTGAGAGCACCACGGTCTTGGCCTCGACTGAGCGGAGGGCCGCATCGGGCTCCTCGGTCGGCGCGAAATGGACGCGCCAATGGCGACCCTCCTTGACGACATGGCTCACGGTGAGCTCGGTGAAGATCTCCGCGCCGTGAGCCTTGGCGTCGGGAAGGTAGGTCAGCGCGATCGTATTCTTGGCGCCGACATTGCAGCCTGAGCAGCAATCGCCGCAGAGCGTGCAGGCAGGTTGCTCGACGCCGGCCGGATTGACGGTGTCCTCGAAGCTGACCACGACTGGAGCTGGGACCGGATTCTCGCCGAAGCAGGCGCTCGCCGCCTCAAGGGCGCGATATTTGGTGAAGTCGGACGGCGTGCGGTAGCGGGCTGGGCGCAACATGGTTTTCGCCCGGCCGAAGCCTTGATCGAGCAGCCCGTCCGCCCTCACCTCCTCGGGCCAGGCGCCGTCGGCGAAAACGCGCGGGTCTGGCCGCAACCCCACCGCGGCATTGATCAGCGAGCCGCCGCCAAGCCCGCAGCCGATCAGAACATGGATATCGGAGCCGAGCCTGAAATCGAACAGCCCGGTGCGCCGGCCGCTCCGCATCGTGCCGCCGACGATCTGCAGCTCGCGGCGAAGCTCTGGCAGGCGGTTGGGAAACTCTCCGGTCAGGAACTCGCGCCCGCGCTCGATGACGCAGACGCCAAGGCCCGCACGCGCAAGTCGCGAGGCTGCGACGCCGCCGCCATAGCCCGAACCGACCACGACCACGTCATAGGCAGATTTGAGTGCGTCTGTTGGAGATGAGAGTCGCTGCATGGTCCTTCCATAGCGGAAAAGTATTGGGCGCGACAAACTGTGGCTGGCATATCCCTGAATCAATTCGTTTCACGGTCCCGCGAGAGGCGGTTTGCCGACGGCGCACCACTCCCTATGCTGAATTTGAGCAATTCTGGAGATCATGACCATGTGGAGATGGATAGGCGCAATTGCGGCCGCAGCCGTGCTCGCGGCTCTCGCGATGGGCGCTGGAGCGGAGCAGGCCCCGGCGGCCGATGAGACCAAGACTGCAATTTTCGCCGGCGGCTGTTTCTGGTGCGTGGAGGCTGCCTTCGACGAGGTGCCTGGCGTGACCGAGACCGTGTCGGGGTATGCCGGCGGCACCGAGCCGAACCCGACCTACGGCGACCATGAAGGCTATCAGGAGGCGGTCAAGGTCACCTACGATCCGGCCAAGGTGAGCTATGCCCAGTTGCTCGACACCTACTGGCACAATATCGACCCGTTCGATGCGAACGGCCAGTTCTGCGATCAGGGCAACGCGTACAGGTCCGTTATCTTCGTCGGCAACGATGAGGAGAAGGGCTTGGCGGAATCCACCAAGAAGCAGGTCGCCGACCGCTTTAAGGAGACGGTGGCGACCGAGATCAAGCCCACGACCACCTTTACCCCGGCTGAAGGCTACCACCAGAACTACCACAACGTGAATCCGGTCAGTTACAAGTTCTACAAATGGAATTGCGGTCGGGCGCAGCGTCTTGAGCAGATCTGGGGGCCGAAGCCGGCGTGATGCGGCACCCGTGCATCCCAAAGCGTCTTTTGAGCGTAGCTTGCATGAAGGTTAAAAGGTCGCGGAGTTGCCGGCCATGACGCAGGCGAGCAAACAGGAAGTCATCTACCGGCACTCTGGCGCGGTGCGCGTGACCCATTGGGTGAACGTCATCGCCCTACTCGTGCTGTTGATGAGCGGACTGCAGATCTTCAACGCTCATCCAGAGCTCTATCTCGGAGCTAAATCGAATTTCGACGATCCGGTGATGGCCATGCGGCCGATGAAGCATGGCGAGGAGATCGTGGGCGTGACCACCATCGCCGGCTGGAACATCGACACCACCAATCTGTTCGGCCTCGCCTATACGCCCGATGGCGATTACGAGGTTAGAGGCTTTCCCTGGTCGGTGACCTTGCCCGGCCACCGCGACCTCGCCACCGGGCGGCGCTGGCACTTCTTCTTCGCCTGGCTCTTCGTTATCAACGGGCTCATCTATCTGATCTACAGCCTGGTAAGCGGCCATCTCAGGAAGGATCTCGCACCGAGCGGCAGCGAGCTGAAACATATCGGCGCCTCGATATGGGAGCATATCAGGCTCAGGTTTCCGCAAGGCGACGAGGCCAAGCGCTACAACGTGCTGCAGAAGCTCGCTTATCTCGTCGTGGCGCTCGTGCTTCTGCCGCTGATGCTCTTGACCGGCCTCGCCATGTCGCCGGGCATGGACGCAGGCTATCCCTTCCTGCTTGAGATTTTTGGCGGGCGTCAATCGGCACGCACCATCCATTTCATCGCCGCGAGCGGCATCGTGCTGTTCGTGGTGGTGCACATCGTCATGGTGCTGATCTCAGGCGTATGGAACAACCTCCGCTCCATGATCACCGGCCGCTACGTGATCAAGCTGCCGGAGGGCCAGGCATGAGCGCGAAGCCAAAGCTCGACCGGCGCGGCTTCCTCACGCGCGGACTTGCCATCGCCGGCGCGGCGCTAACGGGCGCCTGCGACAGCGAGCTTTCCGAGCAGCCCTTGGTCAAGCGCATTCTCGACAAGGCGGAGGCACTCACCTATGCGAGCCAGCGGGCGCTGGTCTCGCCCCAGGCACTTGCCCGCGAATATAGCGACGCCGAGATCTCAAAGGACTTCAAGGCCAACGGCTCGACTGAGGTCGACGATGAGGAATACCAGGCGCTTGCCGCGAACGGATTTGCCGACTGGAACCTCAAGGTCGGCGGTCTCGTGGGACAGCCGCTCGGGCTGTCTCTGGCTGAGCTTCGCGCCATGCCGGCGCGCACCCAGATCACGCGGCATGATTGCGTCGAAGGGTGGAGCTGCATCGGCAAATGGACCGGCGTGCCGCTGAAGGCGCTGCTCGACAAGGCAGAGCTCAAGCCGCAAGCGCGTTACATCGTGTTCTATTGTGCCGACGATCTTGGCGAGACCGGCGACGATGACGGCAAATATTATGAATCGGTCGGTCTCGAAGACGCCTTCCATCCGCAAACCATCCTCGCCTACGACATGAACGGCGCGCCGTTGCCAATTCCGCATGGCGCGCCGCTCAGGCTCCGCGTCGAGCGCCAGCTCGGCTACAAGATGGCGAAATACGTAATGCGTATCGAGGCGAGGGAGGGGCTTGCCGGGATTCGTGGCGGCCACGGCGGCTTCTGGGAAGATCGCGGCTACGAATGGTACGCCGGCATTTGAGCCTTCCCCAAGCTGAACGCCCTATTCAGCTTCAGTTCAGGGTCGC
>DATFVP010000243.1:0-16356 GCA_035260285.1 Methyloceanibacter sp. | reverse complement strand
CCTCGCCGAACAGCGAGAGAAACAGGCTGGTGGCGAGCGCGGAAGCAGCAATGTTGGCGAGGCTGTTGCCGAGCAGAATGGCGCCGATCAGCCTTTCGCGGATCGACAGCAGGTAGTTGACGATCCTGGCGCGACGATTGCGGCCACGCTCGAGTGCGTGCATGCGCGCGCGCGACGCCGCGGTCAGAGCCGTCTCGGAACCCGAAAAAAAGGCGGAGAGGACCAAGAGACCGAGGATGGCGCCAAGGGTGATGCCCAAGCCCGTGATCATCGGCGGTCGCACTCCCGCGCAAGGAACGCCTTAAAGGCCTGCATGGGCACGTCGCGCTCCACATACGCCTGTCCAATACCGCGGGCAAGCACGAGCGCGAGCTTGCCGCCCTTCACTTTCTTGTCCTGGGCCATGAGCTTGAGCAGCTCTTCGGGCGTCGGCGAGGTGCCGGGGATATCGGCGATGGAGTCTGGCAAGCCCACGTCGGCGAGATGCCGCTCGACTCGGGCCACGTCATCGGCAGAGCACAGGCCCCGCTCGGCGGAGAAGGTGAAGGCAAGCCGCATGCCGATGGCGATGGCCTCGCCGTGCAGGAGCCGGTCGGAGTAGTCGGCGAAAGCCTCAAGGGCGTGGCCGAAGGTGTGGCCGAGGTTCAGCAGCGCCCTGCTGCCGCTCTCCTCGCGCTCGTCGGCCTCAACGATCGCAGCTTTGGCGCGGACGCTCGTCGCAATGGCAGAAACGCGTGGCCCCCCCTCGCCGGAAAAGATTTGCGCCCAGTTGTGCTCCAGCCAGGTGAAGAAGGGCGCGTCGCCGAATAGCCCGTATTTCATCACCTCGGCGTAGCCGGCACGAAACTCGCGGGGGGCGAGCGTCGCCAGCACGGAAATATCGGCGAGCACCAGGCTCGGCTGGTGGAAGCTGCCGATCAGGTTCTTGCCTTGGGGCGTGTCGATGCCGGTCTTGCCCCCGACCGAGGAGTCGACCTCGGCGAGAAGGGTCGTTGGCATCTGTACGACGTGAACGCCGCGGCGGAGAATGCCTGCGGCAAAGCCGGCAAGGTCGCCGACCACGCCGCCGCCAAGCGCGATCACAATGTCGCCGCGCTCGACGCCGAGCTCGAGCAGACGTTCACAGACTTCCGCCAGCACGGGGAAGCTCTTGCTTGCCTCGCCTGGCGCGACCACCACATCGCCGAGGAAAAGCCCGCCAAGGCTCGCCTTCAGCTGCGGAAGATAGAGTTCCGCCACGTTGGCGTCGCTCACCACGGCTGAGCGCGCGCCGGGAAGCAATGCGGCAATGCGCGGCCCAGCCTCATCGAGCAGCCGCTTGCCAATGACGATGTCGTAGCTTCGCGCGCCAAGCTCCACCCTGACGGTGGTCTCTTTTGCCTCGGGCGCCAAAGCGGCCAGTCGGTCTCGCATCCTTCACACCTTGCCGCGGCTCTTTGCGGCCGCCGCCTTAGCTTCCTTGTCGAGCCAGCGCGCCAGCGCCTCCAGAACATCGCCAACGATCAGATCATGGGCCACGTCCCGGCTCTCCACGGTGATATCGGCCTCGGCGTAGATGGGATAGCGCTTTTCCATGAGCTCGCGCATCACGTTGTCGGGGTCGTCGGAAGCGAGAAGCGGCCGGTTGTCCCGCCGGCGCACGCGGTGGAGCAGCACCGGGAGCTCGGCCTTGAGCCAGATCGAGATGCCGCGCGCCTTGATATTGGCCCGCGTGCGGGGGTCCATATAGGCGCCGCCGCCGGTGGCGAGGACCTGCGGCCCGGCCTGCAGCAGGCGGGCGATAACCCTCGATTCACCCTGGCGAAAATAGGGCTCGCCATGCTCGACGAAGATCTCGCTCACGGTCTGGCCCGCGGCGATTTCGATCTCGCTGTCGGCGTCGGTGAAGGGGAGTTCGAGCATATTGGCAAGCCGGCGGCCCACCGCCGTTTTGCCGGCTCCCATCAGGCCGATCAGCACGATGCTCCTTGCTGCAAGGGCCTCGCGGATCCATGCCAGGCGCTCGGGCTTGAGTTCTTTCTTGCGCTCAGCCAGTCGAAGGTCATCCATTCGTCAAAGCCGCGCTCCGAGCCGCAACCCGGCGCGATCCGTGGCGGCACGGTTCCACGATTTTCTCGTGCTGACAACGGCCTTTCGAATCGTCCATCATAGCGTGGGCCGCACGGCGCCTTGCGGTCGGGGTCATAATAAGGCCCCCTTCGCGGCTACAAGAGCGCCCTGAGGTCTAGCGGAGAAGGACAAGAACACCAAAGGACACGAGCGCCTCGATGCCGACGCTCTTCCGATTGTTGATGGTCTTGGGGGTGATCGCCGGTGTCGTCACTGGGAGCCTCTATGTGCTCGCCGAATATTTCCAGCCTGAGCCGAAGGAAATCTCCAAGTCCTTGCGCAACGTCAAGGTGCGGACCGAGTAGCAGTCTCCTCGCCGGCCTCGCCATAGCGATTGCCGCCGCCCTCAGCGGATGGGAACCGGCGCTGGCCCAGGTCGAGCGCCGCCAGCTCCCGGTGCTGCAGGGCGAAGCTCCGGCGCAAGTCGACGAAGGCCCGCGTGGCTTGTCGGCGCCGCCCGCCGGAGATTGGAATTCTGAGCAGCAAGGCGAAGCTTTGCCGCAAGTAGACGAAGGTCCGACAGGGCCCTCTGCTCACCCTCCCAAAAATTGGAATTCGTTCGTTCATCCCCCGGCGCCGACGCCGGGTGCTGGTGAATCGCGCGGGGAGAGCGCGCTTCCTCCCGATCTTTGGCGCGGGCTCGACGCCAGCGCCATGCAGAGTCTGCTCGCCCAGGTCCCGATTCCATCATCCTCGCCGGCGCTTGCGAGCCTGCTCGCTCGCGCTCTCGCCACGAGCCCTGAAGGCTCAGGTGCTGAGACGGCGGTGAAGATCGCGGCGCTTGAGCGCGCCGGGCGGGTCAACGAGCTGATCGACATGCTTGCAGAGGCGAGCGAGCCTGACGCGCCCGCGGCTTACGCCTTAGTGCTGCTCGCCGCCGGCCGCAATGATGACGCTTGCGCGGTGCAGCTCGGCACAGGGCAGACTGGCGGCGCCGCGAAGCGCGCAAGCTTCCTGATCCCTGCCTATTGCGCTGCTGCGAGCGGCGACAATGAGGCCGCGCGGCAAGCGCTCGATATCGCCCGCGACAATGGCGTGGACGCCGGGTTTGCATCGCGCGCCATCGGGCAAGGCGCACGCGGGCCTCTGACAAAAAGCCTCGACGTGCTCGACTATCTCTTTTTAAAGCTCGGCCAGTCGGCTAACCGGCCTGACATCGCCGCCAAGGCCTCTCCCGAGCTTCTCTTTCTTTTGGCGCACGACGACGAGGCTCCGGCTGAGCTTCGCGTCGCAGCGGCGGAGCGCGCAGCCTCGCTCAATATTGTCGACGGAGAGACTCTCGCGACCGTTTACCGCGATGCCGCGCCGCGTCTTCCGAAATCGGCGCAATTGCCGGCGGCCTTGCGGGCGAAGCTGTTTGCCTCTCTCGAAGCGCAGACCTCGGAGAAGATTCGTGCCGAGTCGATCGACGCTCTGCTCGCGAGCGGCAAGGACGCGAGGATCGAAATTCCGATGGCGCAGGCCATGGCGCAATTGAACCCGCCGCAGGATACGCAAGCCGCGAGTTTCGCCGAGACGAGCTTGCGGGTGGCGGCGCTTGCCGGTGACGACCAAACCGCCTGGGATTTGACCGAGCAGGCCGGCGACCGGGTGCGGAGTTGGCAATTGCTGCTGGTGACGACAGACCCTTTGAGCGAGCGGGCGCGGAGCGCGCTCGACGGAGGCGTGGACATCGCGCTGAAGGCCGGACTGCCAGGCCCCTTGCTGCAACGGTTGGTCACCGCGCTCGATGCGCTTGGCGAGGAGGTTCCGATCCCGCTCTGGGACCTTGCCGCCAAGACCCCTCAGCCCGACGACGGCTATCTACCGCCGACTGGTCTGCTCAGCACGTTGAAGGAGGCCGCGGACGCCGGCGACACCGGCCGCACCATTCTGCTCGCCGCCGCGGTGTTCGGGCCTGATGGTCCGCAAGGCGCCCATTTGATTGCGCTCGGCGATGGCTTGCGGGCGTTGAAGCGCGTCGGGCTCGAGGAGGAAGCGCGGCGCCTTGCCTTCGAGGCGCTCTACGCTCGTTGGCCTTCACGCGGAAAGGCCTGAGACATTGGGCACGAAAGGCCGATCCGGCAGCCGCAACAAGTCTGAGCTTGCGTTGTTCCTCGACATGCTCATGGCAGAGCGCGGCGCCGCCGCGAAGACCGTCGAGGCTTATACGAGCGACCTAAGCGAGTTTCTTGCCTTTCTTGCCACCAAGCGGAAGACCGTGCGCGAGGCTTCGGCCGACACTGTGCGCACTTATCTTGCCCAGCTCAGCCGCAAGGGATTGGCACCCACCTCACGGGCGCGCAAGCTCTCGACCATCCGCCAGTTCTTTCGCTTTCTCTTGGCGGAAGGCATCCGCTCAGACGATCCGTGCTCGGCGATCGACAGCCCAAAGCTCGGGCGCCCCTTGCCGAAGCTCCTCTCGCTTGCCGAGGTCGAGAGCCTGCTCGAGACGGCGGCGCAAGGGGTTGAGGCGGCAGGCCACGGCTCAGTCAGGCGGCGGGCGCTCCGCCTCTACGCGCTGCTCGAGACGCTCTACGCCACCGGCTTGCGCGTCTCTGAGCTGATCAGCCTCCCCCGCGGGGTGCTCGTCAGCGACGATCAGGTGATGACCATCAAGGGCAAGGGCGGACGCGAGCGCCTCGTGCCGCTCAACGAGTCGGCGCGCAAGGCAGTTGCCGACCACCTTGCGGCGCTCGCCGCCGACGAGGCGCAAGGCCGCGCCCGGTCGCCTTGGCTGTTTCCGTCAGGCGGAGGCGGGCAGCATCTGACTCGCCAGCGCTTCGGCCAGGAGCTGAAGGCGCTTGCCATTGCCGCGGGCATCGAGCCCTCGCGCGTCTCGCCGCATGTTCTACGTCATGCCTTTGCCAGTCATTTGCTGGAACGAGGGGCAGATTTGCGCACGGTGCAGCAGCTTCTGGGCCATGCCGATATTTCCACCACGCAGATCTACACCCACGTCATCGAGGAGCGGCTGCGGCGCCTTGTCGAGCAACATCACCCTCTGGCTCAGGTACATTTAACCAAACGGAGCTAGCTTCGCCCAAAGTCGGAAGTGGGGGTTGCCGGTTGACACGGTTTCGCCCCAAGGCCACTTAAAAGCACGTACCCGCCGCGGTCGAAGCGCGACAGCCCGTCGAGGACGGGTCCCATGGGCCACCTTTAGCCAAATGCGCACTTATCTCGATTTCGAAAAGCCCATTGCCGAGCTTGAAAGCAAGGTCGCCGAGCTCAAAGCGCTCGCCGCCGAGCAGCACTCCATGTCCATCGAGGAGGAGCTTGCCAAGCTTGAAACCAAGGCGCGCGAGGCCCTGGAGGACACCTATTCGGAGCTGACCCCCTGGCAGAAGACGCAAGTCGCCCGCCACCCGGAGCGGCCCCATTTCCGCCACTACATCGACGGGCTCGTGCAGGATTTCACCCCACTCGCCGGCGACCGCTACTACGCCGAGGACCAGGCGATCATCGGCGGCATCGGCCGCCTCAAGGGGCGCTCGGCGGTGATCATCGGGCACGAGAAGGGCTCCGATACAGAAGGTCGGATCAAGCACAATTTCGGCATGGCGCGGCCGGAAGGCTACCGCAAGGCCCAGAGGCTCATGGAGATGGCCGACCGCTTCTCGCTTCCGGTGGTGAGCTTGGTCGACACGGCGGGTGCCTATCCAGGCATCGGCGCCGAGGAGCGAGGGCAGGCAGAGGCCATCGCGCGGTGCACCGACACCTGCCTCTCCCTCGGCGTGCCCATCGTCTCGGTGATCATTGGCGAGGGCGGATCGGGAGGGGCCGTGGCTATCGCCACCGCCAACCGCGTCTATATGCTTGAGCATGCGATCTATACCGTCGCCTCGCCTGAAGCCGCCGCCTCGATCCTGTGGCGGGATTCAAGCCGTGCGGTCGATGCCGCAACCAACATGAAGATCACCGCCCAGGACCTGCTCAGGCTCGGGGTCATCGACGGCATCATCTCCGAGCCCATAGGCGGCGCCCACCGGGACGGGAAGGAAGTGGTCGAGGCAACCGGTGAGCGAATTGGCCAGGCTTTGACCGAATTTGACGCCATGACGCCTGAGGCCATCCGCAAGGCGAGGCGCGAGAAATTCCTGGGCATCGGCCGAATAAGCTGAGGATTCTGCCCAGAAAAAAGCCACTTTTGATTCCCACTGTGATTTTGCTGCGGCTATAATGCAGTGGCAGTTTGGGGGTTGTGGAAGTTCAGGCGCCAGGGGGGATCTTTGGTGCTAACTTCGATTTAACCCGCTCAGTATGAACTTGGACGAGGTGCGCAAGGGGCACTGCGTATGCTTCGCTCGAGCTGGATCAATGCCGTCATCGCGGCTTGCGTGCTGACGTCAGTCATCGCGCTTGGCGGCTGCGGCCAATTTTCGCCACCCTATCTCAAGCCGCTCTCGGCACAGACACAGGCCGTTCTCGCCCAAAAGGGCATGACGGCGGAGGCGCCGATCCTCGTGCGCATCTTCAAGTCTGAGTCAGAGCTCGAAATCTGGAAGGCGAAGGACGACGGTCGCTTCTATCACTTCAAGACCTATCCGATCTGCGACTGGTCGGGCACGCTTGGCCCCAAGGTCAACCAAGGCGACCGGCAGACGCCGGAAGGCTTCTATCTCGTCTCCGCGCCGCAGATGAATCCGAAGAGCAAATACTACCTCGCGTTCAACCTCGGCTTCCCCAATGCCTATGACCGTTCCAACGGCCGCACCGGCGCCGACATCATGGTGCACGGCGACTGCAAGTCGGCGGGCTGCTACGCCATGACCGACGGCGTTGTCGAGGAGATCTACATCCTCGCGCGCGAGGCGCTTGCCGGCGGTCAGGAATCGTTTCAAGTGCAAGCCTATCCGTTCCGCATGACCAAGGCGAACATGGAGAAGCACAAGGACGACAAGTGGTATGGCTTCTGGCAGAACCTGAAAGAGGGTTACGACTATTTCGAGATCACTCACCTGCCGCCAAAGGTCGATGTGTGCGACAAGCATTATCTGATCAACGCGGCATTCGTGGGCGGGGCGACGCCAAATCCGGCCGGCGCCTGCCCGGCATATCAAAAGCTGCCGGTGCAGAGGGCTCCGCGCGAACGTTTGCAGGAGGCCTCGGTCAAGCCGCAAGCACGCACCGCCGATGCTGGCTTTCTTGGGCGGCCGCTCGGCAGCTGGTTCGGTTTGAGCTTCGGACCGCCAAAGGCTCCAGTCTATTCCGCCTTCACGCTCGGGCCGGCCACACCGGCGACGCCTGTGCCAACGCCGACCAGGGCGGTCAAGACGAAGCAAAAGGCCGCGGCGCCCACGGTCACGGCGCAGCAATAATTACTGCCACGCGTTCGCCTCTCTTTCCCGCATGATGGGGCCATGCTGCGGCAAGCTCTTGCACTCCTCGTCATTATCGCGCTGTCCGGCGCTGGCTATTTGCTGCTCACGTCCGACGGCAGGCAATTGCTCGACCGCGCGTCGATCGCCTATACGCGCTGGCAGAACCATTCCTATTACCAGAGCGGACTGCCGCTGCCCGGAACGCCAGACCTCGCCAAGTTCGACGACCGGCTGAAGGCGCAAGGGCTCGCGCTCGGCGCGCCGGTGTTCCTGCGCATCTTCAAGCTCGAGTCGGAACTTGAGATCTGGATGGAGAAGGACGGACGCTATCGGCTGTTTGCTACCTATCCCATCTGCCTGTGGTCCGGGCGGCTCGGCCCCAAGCTCGCCGAAGGCGATCGGCAGGCGCCCGAGGGCTTCTATGCGGTGACCAAGGACGAGCTCAATCCCAACAGCCGCTGGCACCGCTCGTTCAGTCTCGGCTTTCCCAATGAACTCGACCGCGCTTTCGGCCGCACCGGCTCGTTCATCATGGTGCATGGCGGCTGCCAGTCGATCGGCTGCTTCGCCATGACCAACAATGTCGTCGATGAGATCTGGCGGCTCGTCACCTCGGCGCTCGATGGGGGCCAGCCAGCGTTCAACGTCCAGGTGTTTCCGTTCCGCATGACCGAGAAAAATCTGGCGGCACGCAAGGCGGATAAATGGAGCGGGTTCTGGGCCGACCTTAAGAAGGGCTACGATTCTTTCGAGCGCACGAAGCTGCCGCCGGCGGTGAGCGTGTGCGACGGCCGCTATGTGATCGCCGACGCCGCGCCAGGCGCCGCTCCTCAGACCACGGCCGAGTGCGCGGCGACCGCATCGCGCGAGCGCTGATCCGCGCGACTACTGGCCGATCGGCCAGAAAATCATGATCAGCGGTACGCCGACCATGAGCACGATGATCGAAAGGGGGCAGGCCGAGCTTCCAATAATCGCGGAAGCGATAGCCGCCGGGGCCCATCACCAGCATGTTGCACTGGTGGCCGATGGGCGTAAGGAAGTCGCAGGCCGCGCCGATGGCGACCGCCATGAGAAACGGATCGGGGTTGTGGCTGAGCTTGGCGGCGAAGCTCGCGGCGATCGGCGCCATCACCAGAACGGTGGCTGCATTGTTGAGAAACGGTGTGACCGCCATGGCCGCGGCTAGGATCAGGGCGAGCGCGCCTGCCGCCGGCAATTGCGCAGCGGCTGCCGACAGCCATCCGGCGATCAGGTCTGTGCCGCCGGTCGTACGCAGAGAGTCGCTCACCGGAATGAGGGCGCCGAGCATGACGAGGATCGGCCAGTCGATCACGTCGTAGGCCTCGCGCAAGCTCAAGGAGCGGGCGAGCAGCAAAAGCACGGCCGCGCCGAAAAATGCTACGGTCACCGGCACGAGGTGAAAGGCGACGAGCGCCATGGCGGCAGCAAGCACGGTGATGGGCAGGTAGCTTTCTTTCCGACCCATGCGAAAGTCGCGCTCGGCGAGCGGCAGGCAGTGGAGCGCGCCAAGCGTCTCGGGCATGGCGGTGAGGTCGCCTTGCAGCACGACCACGTCGCCTGACCTGAACTTCACCGAGCGCAGCCGATGCGCAATGCGCCGGCCGCGGCGGCTCACCGCAAGCAAATTGACGCCGTGGCGGTGGAAGAGTTTGATTTGCCTCGCCGAGCGTCCGACCAACTCCGATTCAGGCGTGATCACCGCCTCCATCACGCCAATCTCGTCATGCGGGGCGTCGAGCTCCTTCGCCTTGTCGTCACGGGCGAGCTTCAGCTTCTCTAGGGCCACGAGCCGCTCGAGAGCGGCAGGTTCGCCTTGCAGGATGAGAGTGTCGTCAACCTTGATCACCGCATTGCCGGCGGGGTCGTAGTGGCGCTCGCGGCCACGAAGCAGGGTGATGATCTCGATCGCGCCTTCGCCGAGATCTTCCAGAGCCTTCACGGTGATGCCGGCGGCGGGGGAGTCCTCTGGAACCATGACCTCGGTGGTGTAGCCTTCGAGATTGAAGGTCGCGTCCATCGACGTCGTGCCTTACGGTCGGGGAGCAGACGTCAGCCGAAAACGAGAAAAACAACACCGGCGATCGCCGACCGGCGTGAAGTCGAACTAGGCTGGCGGAGGATCTGATCGCGCATGCGCGACACGATGATGTTGGGTGAAGTGCCGACCAGGGTCATGGTGCAGCCAAGCAGCGCGCCGAACGACATCGGCATAAGCAGCGAGGAGGGCGAGGTACCGCTGCGGTGGGCGAGCTGAAAGGCGATCGGCATCAGCATGGCGAGTGCGCCGATATTTTTGACGAAGGAGGAAAGCACCGTCACGGAAGTCACCAGCGCAAACACCTGCTGAGTGGCGGTGACGAGATTCGAGCCCACCTTGCGCACCACGCGCTCGATCACGCCACGGCTGCGCTGACCAGGAGCGTGGACCCCACTATGATGACGATGTCGTCGCCGAAGCCGGTGAACGCCTTATTGGCCGGAATGATTGCTGCCGCAAGCGCGGCGAGCAGAGCGAGAAGGGCCACAAGGTCGTAGCGCAGCCGCCCCCAGGCGAACAGCGCCATCATGCCGATGATGACGGCGAAGGACAGAGCCTGGTCGAGCGTCACGGCGCGCATGCCTGGAAAGGCAGAAGCGCGTTTCGGGATGTGCGTGCTTGCAAGCTTTCCTGCCTCGGAACGAACGGGTTCAGGCAGTCAAAGCCTCGGGCAGGCTTTGCGGTTCCCTTGGCGGGTACAGCGCCTAGCTATAGGCGCCGTGGCAGTGCTTGTATTTCTTGCCCGAGCCGCACGGGCAAGACGCGTTGCGTTGAACCTTGCCCCAGGTCGAGGGGTCGGCAGGGTTCGGGCTCGTCGCGGCAGCAGTCGCCTTTCGCGCCCGCACCGGCGCTGCATTGCCGCGGGCCGAGACGGCGGGTCCGGCGCTTGCGGCCTCCAGCGCGAATTCGTCTTCGCCGGTGGTCGGATCGAGGTGGTGGGCCTCCATGGGAGGAAGCTCGGCATCGAGAGGCGGCACGTCTTCCTGCCTCGTAAGCTCGACATGCATGAGCTGGCCGGTCACGGCCTCGCGCAAGCGCGCGAGCATGTGCTCGAACAGCGTGAAGCTCTCGCTCTTATATTCGTTCAGCGGGTCGCGTTGGCCGTAGCCGCGCAAGCCGATGACCTGGCGCAAATGCTCGAGGGTGACGAGATGCTCGCGCCAGAGATGATCCAAGGTCTGCAGCAGCACAGCCTTCTCGATCTGGCGCATGATCTGCGGCCCGAAATTGGCGGCCTTCTTGGCGGCCTTCTCGTCGGCTGCGCGCACCAGGCGCTCGTGCAGCTCTTCCTCGCCGATGCCCTCTTCCTTAGCCCAGTCGGCGACGGGAAGGTCGAGGTCGAAGATGCCCTGCATGTCCTCTTTCATACCGGCCGTGTCCCATTGCTCGGCGAAGGACTTCTCCGGAATGTGCTTGACGATAAGGTCGTCGACGACCTGATGGCGCATGTCGCCGATCATCTCGCCAATATCGGCATCGCTCATCAACTCGCGGCGCTGCTCGAAGATCGCCTTGCGCTGATCGCTCATCACGTTGTCGTATTTCAACAGGTTCTTGCGGATGTCGAAGTTGCGCGCCTCGACCTTGCCTTGCGCCTTCTCCAGCGCCTTGTTGATCCAGGGATGGATGATGGCCTCGTCCTTTTTCAGGCCGAGCGCCTGCAGCATGCCGTCCATGCGCTGGGAGCCGAAGATGCGCATGAGGTCGTCTTCGAGCGAGAGGAAGAAGCGCGAGCGGCCTGGATCGCCCTGGCGGCCTGAGCGGCCGCGGAGCTGGTTGTCGATGCGCCGGCTCTCATGCCGCTCGGTGCCGACGACATAAAGACCGCCGGCTTCGAGCGCCTTGGCTTTCTTCTTAGCGACGTCGGCCTTGATGGCGTCGCGCTTGGCGGCGACCTCTTCGGGCGTCGGCTCTTTGCCCTTAGTCTTCTCGTCCGTCACCCAATCCTCAAGCAGCATGTCGGGGTTGCCGCCAAGCTGAATGTCGGTGCCGCGGCCGGCCATGTTGGTGGCGATGGTCACGGCGCCAGGGACGCCAGCCTGGGCGATGATATGCGCCTCCTGCTCGTGATAGCGGGCATTGAGCACCTGGTGCGGGACCTTGTCCTTCTTTAGGAGCTCAGAGAGGATTTCCGACTTCTCGATCGAGGTGGTGCCGACCAGCATCGGCTGGCCGCGCTTTTGCGCATCCTTGATCAGAGTGATGATGGCCCGGTATTTCTCCTGCGCCGTGCGATAGACTTCGTCGTCTTCGTCTTCGCGGATCATGTCCATGTTGGTTGGAACCTCGACCACGTCGAGGCCGTAAATGTCCAAGAACTCGTCGGCCTCGGTGACGGCGGTGCCGGTCATGCCGGCGAGCTTCTGGTAGAGCCGGAAATAATTCTGGAAGGTGATCGAGGCGAGCGTCTGGTTCTCCGGCTGGATGGTCACGTGCTCCTTGGCCTCGAGTGCCTGATGCAGGCCTTCGGAGTAGCGGCGGCCCTGCATCATGCGGCCGGTGAACTCGTCGATGATGATCACCTCGTCGTTCTTGACGATGTAGTCGCGGTCGCGCTGGAATAGGGTATGGGCGCGCAGCGCCTGCTGCACGTGGTGCACCACGCTCACATTGTCGATGTCGTAGAGCGAGTCACCCTTGAGCAGCTCCGCCTCGGACAGCATCCGCTCCACGCGCTCGTTGCCGGCTTCGGTCAGGCTGACGACGCGCTGCTTTTCGTCGAGCTCATAGTCAGTCTTCTCAAGCTTGGGCATGAATGTGTCGATGGTGTTGTAGAGCTCGGAGCGGTCGTCGAGCGGGCCGGAAATGATCAGCGGCGTGCGCGCCTCGTCGATCAGGATCGAGTCGACCTCATCGACGATGGCGTAGTAATGGCCGCGCTGCACCATCTCGGCGGTCGAGTATTTCATGTTGTCGCGGAGATAGTCGAAGCCGAACTCATTGTTGGTGCCGTAGGTCACGTCGGCCGCGTATTCCACCCGGCGCTGGTCGTCGTTGAGCTCATGCACGATGCAGCCGACGTTGAGGCCCAAGAACTTGTAGATGGCGCCCATCCAGGCGGCGTCGCGCTTGGCGAGGTAGTCGTTGACGGTCACCACATGCACGCCGCGGCCGGTGAGCGCGTTGAGATAGACCGGGAGCGTCGCCACGAGCGTCTTGCCTTCGCCTGTTTTCATCTCGGCGATGCGGCCCTCATGCAGCACTATGCCGCCCATGAGCTGCACATCGAAATGGCGCTGGCCAATGGTGCGCTTGGCGGCTTCCCGCACCGTGGCGAAGGCTTCGGGAATCAAATCTTCGAGAGGAGTTCCGTTCTTGACGCGCGCGCGAAAGTCGTCAGTGCGGGCACGCAAGGCCTCGTCCGACAGCGCTGCGACCTCAGGCTCGAGCTTGTTGATGGCGGCGACGAGCGGCGGGTATTTCTTCAGCTTGCGGTCGTTGGACGAGCCGAACACCTTGCTGGCCAAGGCACCGAAGGAAAGCATTGGACGTTAGCCTCTCATCGCAGGAGCTGGTTCAGAGGCGGCTTTTGCCTTGCCAAGCGAAAGCCCCTCAAGCGTCGAAGCGTCATGCTCCCGTTCCCTGCCGGGCTCGTATAAAACCGGCGGAAAGCGACCAAAAAATGCCAGGGAACAGCCGCCCGTGAGACATAAGAGGGGCGCCTAGGCTTGTCAACGCAACCGGCGGCCGGCGCCGGAGCACGCCGCAGCGGCACTCCTGAACGGGGAGGAGGATCCTACGGAGAGGAGGATCCTTTGCGGATCGCGCTATCAAGCGGATTGCTTCGTCGCCGCTGGTTTGCTCTCGCCGATCTGCCACCGCAGGTCAAGGCATTGCCAAGGCGATTTCGACGACAGAAACGCAAGATTCGGCGCTTGGCAGGGACGCGGCCCGGGTCTATGAAGGCGCCCGGGGAAACGGCCGAACCCACCCGCCGCTCGCTCTTGGGGCGCTGATCAGGCGGGCACAAGAAGAGGATCTCACTCCGTGAAAGCTTGGCGCTCGTTGCTGCTTGTCGCAGCCTTTGTTGCTTGCGTTCCGTTCAGCGTTTCAGCTGAAGATGTCGTTGTCGCTCAGATCAACGGCGTCGACATCAAGCAATCAGACCTCGATTTCGCGGCCTCCGAAGTGGGCGCCCAACTCGCCAATTTTCCGCCCGAAGATCGCCGCCGCATGCTCCTGCAATTCGTTATTGAGAACGAGCTGATGGCCGAGGCCGCGGTGAAGGCCGGGCTCGACAGCGGTCAGAGCTTCGAGGACCGGCTCAAATATCACCGGCGCCGCACCTTGCGGGACGCGTATTTCGACAAGAGCGTACGCAATGCCGTGCCCGAGGAAGAGGCTAAGAAGGTCTACGACGCCAAGGTCGCGGGCATGAAGCCTGAGGAGGAAATTCACGCCCGCCACATCCTGGTCGCGACCGAGGCCGAGGCCAAAGAGGTGAAGGAGCGCCTGCAGAAGGGCGAGGATTTCGCCACCGTGGCCAAGGAGAAGTCGAAGGATCCGAGCGCCGAAGGCGGCGACCTCGGTTTCTTCAGCCGCGGCCAGATGCTGAAGCCGTTCGAGGACGCGGCCTTTGCCTTGAAGGAAGGCGAGATCTCAGATCCGGTGCAGACGCAGTTCGGCTGGCACATCATCAAGGTCGAGGAGAAGCGGACGCGCCCGCTGCCGACCTTCGATCAAGTGAAGGACACCATCATCGCCCAGCTTTCGGCGCAGAAGGCCAAACAGACGATCAAGGAGCTGCACGACGCCGCCAAAATCGAGATTGTCGACCCGGAGATCAAGAAGTCGATGCAGGATGCCGCGGTCAGAGGCGAGGGCCAGCCGGAGGACGAGCCGGACGCTGGCGGAAACGTCGAAGACAATCACTGAGGGATCGCCTGGATTTCCGGCCGCGAGGCTTTGATGGGCAAGGTCTCGCCATTCGCACCGAAAGTGCTGCCGCATCTTCCTGCCATTGACGGGGCGCGCTTCGCCAGTTGCGCGGCAGGCATCCGCTATCCAGGCCGCACCGATCTCTTGCTCGCGCTGTTCGAGCCGGGCACCACGGTTGCCGGAGTGCTCACCAAATCGAAGACCGCGTCGGCGCCGGTCGAGTGGTGCCGTAAGAGGCTCGAGCACGGGATGGCGAGAGCGCTCGTGGTCAATTCCGGCAACGCCAATGCCTTCACCGGCAAACGCGGGCGCGACGCGGTGAAGCTTACGGCGGAAGCTGCAGCCGCCGCGGTCGGTTGTCTCGAAGCCGACGTGTATATCGCCTCGACCGGGGTGATCGGCGAGCCGCTCGATCCGTCCAAATTCACGAGCCTGCTCGCCGCGCTTGCCGCCGAGGCCGGCCCTGAAGGGATTACCCAGGCCGCCCGTGCCATCATGACCACCGACACATACCCCAAACTCGCCATGCGCCAGGCCGAGATCGGGGGCGTGCCGGTGACGATCAACGGCATCGCCAAGGGCGCCGGTATGATCGCGCCGGACATGGCGACCATGCTCGCCTTCCTGTTCACCGATGCCGCCATCGAGCCAGGACCTTTACGCGAGATTCTAGCTCCGGCCGTGGAGGCCACCTTCAACGCCATCACCATCGACGGAGACACCTCGACCAGCGACACGCTGCTCCTGTTCGCCACCGGCACGTCCGCGTCACGCGGGGCGCCGCATATCGGCCTGCCGCACGATCCGCGGCTTGCGGGCTTCCGCGGCGTACTCACCGAGGTGCTTCTCGATCTTGCACACCAGGTGGTGAAGGATGGCGAGGGGGCGACCAAGTTTGTCACGGTGCGTGTCGCCGGCGCGGAGAGCGCGGGAGCGGCGCGACGCATCGCATTCGCCATCGCCAATTCGCCTTTGGTGAAGACGGCGATTGCCGGCGAGGATCCCAATTGGGGCCGCATCGTCATGGCCGTGGGCAAGGCCGGCGAAGCCGCCGACCGTGACAGGCTCGCCATCTGGCTCGGCGATCTTTTGGTCGCCAAGGACGGCGAGGTGGCGCCCTCCTACAGCGAGGCGCTCGGCGCCGCCTATATGAAGCGCGACGAGATCGCCATCACCGTCGATGTCGGGGTGGGCGGCGCATCCTCAACCGTGTGGACCTGCGACCTCACCGCCGACTACATTGCCATCAATGCCGACTACCGGTCCTGACCGGTGCGATGCAAAGCGGGCCGCTTCCACTCGTTCTGGTCGCGGCGTGCGTGCTGCTTGACCGTGAAGGCCGCATCCTGATCGCCAAGAGGCCGCAAGGCAGATCGCTTGCCGGGCTTTGGGAATTCCCCGGAGGCAAGGTCGAGCCGGGAGAATCGCCCGAGCACGCCCTCATTCGCGAGCTTGCCGAGGAGCTCGGCATCGATATCGCGGCAGCCGATCTCACCCCGCTCACCTTCGCAAGCCACGACTACCCGGACTTCCACCTGCTGATGCCGCTGTTTCTGTGCAAGCGCTGGCGGGGAACGGTCGCGCCGAATGAAGCCCAGGAGCTTCTCTGGGTGAAGCCCGATGAGCTTCTTTTCTACGCCATGCCGCCGGCCGATGAGCCGTTGAAGGCGGTGCTGCCTCAGCTGCTAACGTGAATCGTGTCGTTCCCGCGGGAGCGGGTCAAGCCGGGCAGGGACAGTCACTCGTGTTGCCGGCTTCATCCCGCTCCGGGACGGAGAAGACTTGAGCTTGCGGAATATGCTGCCGTCCGGCTCAACTTCGGTGACGCCATCTGGGAGGAACGACCCGATGTCTCGGCTCGCGTCGACAGGGATGGTCTCGTAGGAATATTTGCGCGCGGTGTCGCCGAAACGGTAGGGCGAGTTGTGAATCACCAAAAGCCCGCCGGGCCGTAGCAGGGTCTCGAGGAAGAGAGCGCGCTCCTCGTAGATCTCGAATGGATAG
>DATFVP010000242.1:0-3965 GCA_035260285.1 Methyloceanibacter sp. | reverse complement strand
GCCGACTAGCGTTCTCAGTATCGTGAGATGTTGTAGGCTGGTCCTTCGTCGTCCCAGAGCGATCCCTTGTCCCAAGCTGCTGATGGGATCTCGAAGGGTTCTGAGTCCTGGGGCGCACTGACTGGCGCTGACTTGGACTTATCGGCGGTGTGTTGATGACTAACGAGGTCCGGTTTGTGAGCCGGTGCCTTTATGAGGGATGCAAACCCCAGAATAAGGGAGATCGTCCCAACCATAGCTGTAATGAGTTGGCGCCAGCCCATTCCGCCAGTTTGGACTGGCGAAGATAAAAATAGTGTTGCCGACGCGCTCTCGCCTGGCGCGGGGCCAGCCGTGTTGGCGCTCTTTTTTGGGCGTGCATCCCCAGGAGGGAACATTTGTACCACGTTTGGCCTTGGCTGCGATGGCAGCAACAGCTGCGGCGTTGATTTGGGTAAAAACTCTGAGGGCTGAATACGGCTGGAGCGTCCATGCTGATGGCTTGATTCATGCTTGCGTGAGCCCCATTTATTGATGGCCAGCCCAGGATGTCAGTTCCCGGCTGGTAGGCTCGGCGCTTGCGCGTGTTAGGAGTTCTTCCCTGCGAAGAAGTTCGGATAGCAAGTTGCCGGGCCGCTCTATGGAACATCACTTTCATCGCTGTTGTCCCACTAGCCAGTCGGAAGGCAGGGTCTCCGCCGGCTGGTTGGGCCCTGTGCCCCATCCTCTCCTTTGCAAGGAAATCATGACGGCGCGCCGGGCCGCTCGAACTAGATGACAAAGGGGTGAGGAATTTTTCCCCAGCCTAACAGGGCACCAAATGCGCCTGGAAGCGTTAGGGCACTAAAAGAGGAGCCTGGCGGGAAAGGAGGATCAGATGGCCCAACGTTCCCCCCCGCTGCACCGCCGCCGCGCCTTGATCGTCGAAGATGAAGCCGTGATCGCCCTCAGCCTAGAAGGAGACATGCGCCAACTGGGTTTCGACACTTGCGATTTAGCGGCAGATGAACAAGAGGCCTTTTCGCACGCATCGAGCAATCAGCCTGATGTTGTGCTGATGGACGTCAATCTCGAAGGAGGCTGCGAAGGAATCGACGCCGCTCAGAGGCTTCGAGAGGCATGCGACGTACCTATCGTCTTCGTCACCGCATGCAATGACCGCGACACCCTCGCGCGCATCCACAGAGTGGTACCGGGAGCCCCAGTACTGGGGAAGCCGGTTTGGCGTGACCGCCTTGCCGACGCCGTGACGGCGGTCACTACGTTCCGCATGTGGTGAAGGCTGGCAAGCGGCTAGCGCGTCATGGCGCTGGTGCCGTAGTACAAAAAGTCGCCGCTAGCCCGGGCGCTCTGGCCGACGAATAGAGTTGTGAATTCGTCCCGTCTATGGCCAATCGTGACGACCTAATCACCCCGAACCTGCCAAACCGCGCGGCGATCAATACTGCCCCGCTGGCCGAGGAAGGTCCGTTGGTCGAGGCGCTCATCGCAAAGGCGCGCTTCAGCGCCGCGGAACGAAACCGCATCGAATCCCTTGCCACCCGGCTCGTCGAGGCGGCGCGTGCCGGCCGCAGGGAAAGTGGCGGCATAGATTCCTTTCTGCACGAATATGGCTTGTCCAGCGAGGAGGGGATTCTGCTGCTCTGCCTCGCCGAAGCCCTTTTGCGCATTCCCGATGCCGCCACCGCCGACCGCTTGATCGCGGACGCTGTCGGCTCGGGCGACTGGTCGCGCCATCTCGGCCACTCCGACTCAGTCCTGGTCAACGCCTCGACCTGGGGGCTGATGCTCACGGGGCACATTGTCGATTGGAGGGAAAAACGACACACCGATCTCACAACGATGATCCAGCGCCTGATTGCGCGGAGCGGAGAGCCGGTGATCCGCCAAGCGCTGCGCCAAGCGATGCGGATTCTCGGCAAGCAATTCGTGCTTGGAGAGACTATCGAAGGGGCGATCGCGAATGCACGGGAGGAGGCCGAGAGGGGGTATCGCTTCTCCTTCGATATGCTGGGCGAAGCAGCGCGCACAAGGGAGGACGCGGAACGCTACGCGGATCGCTATCACGCGGCCGTCGAGGCCATCGCGGACCATGCCGGCCATCCTCTCGCGCGGACCGACGAGGAGCTGTATCAGCGTCCCAGCCTCTCCGTGAAGCTGTCAGCCCTCCATCCACGCTATCAGCCCTCGCAAGAGAACCGACTTAAGACCGAGCTGCTACCGAGACTTCTCAATCTCGCGCAGTTGATGCGCGAGGCGTGGCTTCCGCTGACCGTGGATGCGGAAGAAGCCGATAAGCTCGATCTTTCAATCGCGCTGGTAGAGCCGCTTTTTACCGACTCCACCCTTGCAGGCTGGGATGGGCTGGGGCTTGCGGTGCAAGCCTATAGCAAACGCTCACTCCCGCTGATCGATTGGCTTGCCGGCTTGGCAAAGGCGACGGGGCGCCGTATTCCGGTGCGTCTGGTCAAAGGCGCCTATTGGGACAGCGAGATCAAGTCGGCACAGGAAGGGGGACTCGTCGGTTATCCGGTCTTCACGCGCAAGGTGAGCACCGACGCTTCCTATCTAGCCGCCGCGCGCTTGCTTCTCAGTCAGCCCGATTGCTTCTATCCGCAGTTTGCGACACACAACGCCCATACCATCGCAGCTATTGTCACGATTGCGGGCGACCGTCCGTACGAGTTCCAGCGCCTTTACGGCATGGGGAAGGCGCTTTATCGGGAGGTGGTTCGCCCCGAGGGCCTCGGCAAGCCATGTCGCATTTATGCCCCCGTCGGCAGCCACCGGGACCTGCTTTCTTATCTTGTGCGAAGGCTCTTGGAGAACGGCGCCAATACTTCCTTCGTCAATCGGCTTGCCGATGACGAGGCGCCGATCTCGGCCATTGTCGCCGATCCTGTGGAAAAGGCCGCTTCTCTCACCAAGAAAGCGAATCCTCAGATTTTAATTCCACCCGAGCTGTTCCTTCCGGAGCGGAAGAACAGTCTCGGGTTGACGCTCTGGGACGGTACCACACGCGAACCATTGCTCGTCGCAATGAAGCGCGCGCTAACGAGCCCGGCAAGCGCCAATCCCATTGTTGCCGGCAAGGAGCATGACGAAGGCGGCGAGATGACATGGATCACCTCGCCACATGACAGGCAGGTTGTGGTAGGCGTCTGCCGGGGCACAGGCTCCGAAGCCATCGACATGGCGCTCGATGCGGCGAGTGCGGCGTGCGACGATTGGGATCGTTTAGGCGGCGAGGCACGCGCGAGCATGCTCGAGCGGGCCGCCGACCTGTTCGAGGCTGACCGGGCCGGACTGATGGCGTTCCTGGTGCGGGAGGCCGGCAAGACGCTTGCGAACGCCCAAAGCGATCTCCGCGAGGCGATCGATCATCTGCGCTTTTCGGCGGCAGAAGCGCGACGCAATTTTACCCAACCGCGCCGCCTGAAGGGTCCGACAGGAGAGGAGAATGAACTCAGCCTGCGTGGGCGAGGCGTGTTTGCTTGTATCTCGCCCTGGAATTTCCCGCTCGCCATCTTCACCGGACAGATCGCGGGGGCACTCGCCGCCGGCAATGCGGTGGTGGCAAAGCCCGCGGAGCAGACGCCGCTCGTGGCGGCGCGCGCCATCAGGCTAATGCACCAAGCGGGTGTCTCGGCCGATGTGCTGCATCTCCTGCCGGGACGTGGCGAAACGGTGGGTGCGACGCTCGTCGCGGATCAGCGGGTTGCCGGTGTGGCCTTCACCGGCGGTACTGACACCGGTATCGCCATCAATCGCCGGCTTGCGGCACGCGAAGGTCGAATCCCCAAGCTAATCGCTGAGACCGGCGGACTGAACGTAATGATTGTGGATTCCTCTGCCCTGCCGGAGCAGGTGGTGGATGACGCCCTAGTGTCTGCCTTCGACAGTGCCGGACAGCGCTGCTCGGCGCTGCGGGTGCTCTTCCTGCAAGACGACATTGCGGAGGAAACGCTGCGTATGCTGCTCGGCGC
>DATFVP010000241.1:0-7918 GCA_035260285.1 Methyloceanibacter sp. | reverse complement strand
CTGGGCATCATCGATCTGGATCTTTATGCCGAAAGGGATGACCAGTGTGTAGGCGGTTGTAGATCCGACCAGCAGGGTTTGCCTGTCCTCGCCTTCAACGCTGCGCACGACGACAATGACCTGCACACTCCGGGTATCGGGTTCGAGCCCCTCGTATTTGACTATCTAATACACTTGTTGCCCGGAGTTAGCCCAAGCGGCTAGCCCACAACCTAACCATCTAGTTTTTATAATAGATTTGAGGCTTTTCCACATTGTCGTCATAAGTGTATCCTCAAGCATGGGGACGGCAGAGATGGCAATTGCATCAATCGACTTCCAAATGTTGGCCAATGCGGGATTTCCACCGGCGCGCTATGCCGCCGGCGATGTGATCTTTGCCGAAGGCGATAAAGGCGACGCCATGTACGTCATCCGCAATGGCGAAGTCACCATCGAGCACGGCGGCCGCGTCATCGAAACCCTGGGCGCTGGCGGCATCTTCGGCGAGATGGCCTTAATTGATGGATCGGTGCGAAGCGCCACGGTGCGCGCGAAGACCGATTGCGAGGTGGCCCCGATCAACGAGAAGACGTTTCTTTTCCTCGTCCATGAGACGCCATTCTTCGCGATTGCCGTTATGCGCGCACTTGCCGGGCGGCTGCGGCATATGAACGAGCCATAGCCGCTACTCGCGGTCGCCCACGCGCCATTTTTGGCCTTTTAATTGCTGCGCCCCCCGGCCATGATCGGCCGGAGCCTAAACCCGTGAACATTCCGAACGCTGCACTTGGAATCGCTCGCTAATCTGGCGCTGCGGCGCCCGCGCAACATGGATTTGCCGACCCTTGGGCGCGACGCTTTGGCAGGCGTCATCTCGGCGATCGTGCAGATTGCGTATTGCATCTCCTTCAGCGCGCTGATCTTCCAAGGCGCCATCGCCTCCGGCTTCTCGCTTGGCCTTGCCGCGCTCATCATGGGTACCGTGGTGACGGGCCTTATCGTCGCCCTTACCTCGACGCTGTCGCCGGCGGATGCCGGGCCTGATACGCCGGCCGTCGCCGTCATGAGCGTGCTCGCAGGCTCCATCGCCGCCGCGCTCGCAGCCAAGGGCGCAACCACGCAAGCGATCATCCTCAACGTGCTGGTCGGCATTTCGGTGAGCACGCTGTTCACTGGTTTCCTGCTGTTCGGACTCGGCGCGCTGAGGCTAGGCCAATGGCTCCGCTTCATCCCTTACCCGGTCATCGCCGGATTTCTTGCAGCCTCCGGCTGGCTGCTGATCACCGGAGGCGTCGAGGTGGTGACCCAGTCCAACCTCACGCTCGCGCCGGCAAGCTGGGCCATGCTCTATTCGTCCGTGTATGGGCCGCAGGTCCTTGTCGGCCTCGTCTTCGCCGTGGCGATCGTTTTCTTGCGGCGACTGGTGCCTGGCTATCTCGCGCTGCCGGTCGCTTTCGTCGGGTTCCTCGTGATCGTGAATATCGTCTTGTTCGGGTTCGTTCATGACGAAGCGGTGCGCAACGCTTGGTTCCTGCCGAGCCTCGGCAAGCTTACCCTATGGTGGCCGATCTCGGCGGTGATGCAGCACGAGGTTGATTGGGGGGTGCTAGCCGCGAGCAGCGCCGAAATTGGCGCGGTGTGTGGCATCACCGCCATCTCCATGTTGCTCGACGTGTCGAGCCTTGAAGTGGCGCGGCAAAAATCCGCCGACCTCGACAGGGAATTCCGCACCAACGGCTTTGCCAACATCATCGCCGCGGTGTTGGGCGGTGCCGGCGGCAATCTTTCACTCAATGGCGCCATCCTGCTCGAGGAGTCGGGAGCAGCGGGGCGGCTCGCCGGCGTCTTCGTGGCGTTGGTCTGCGCCGTGGTGCTTTTCGCCGGCGCCGATGTCGGCAGCATGGTGCCGAAGGCGATCCTGATGGGGATGCTCGCTTATCTCGGCGTAACGATCCTCGCCGAGACGCTGCACTCGCCGGCGCAAAGCTCGTGGGCCGATTGGATCTTGGCTGGCGCCATCATGCTGGTGATCGTCAATTTCGGCTACCTCATGGGCGTGGTGCTCGGCGTGATCGGCGCCTGCCTCATGTTCGCGCTGAGCTATAGTCGCATCGGCGTGGTAAGGCGTCACCTCACGCGCGGCGAATTTTCCAGCAATGTGGAGCGTGCACCCGAGCAGTCACGCATTCTGCGGGAAGAGGGCGAGCGGCTGCATGTGTTCTGGCTTTCCGGATTCATCTTCTTCGGCTCGTCCAATGGGTTGTTCGAGCGGGTCAGGCGGGCGATCGACGCTCAGGTCGACAAGCCTGTCGGCTATGTCGTGCTCGATTTCGGCGCGGTCCCTGGGCTCGACACCTCGGCGGTGTTGAGCCTCATCAAGCTCCGCAACTATTGCAATGAGCATGGCGTCACCCTGGCTTTTTCCGGCCTCAGCGAGGCGATGCGCGTAAGCTTCCAGAAAGCCGGCTTCTTCGCCAGTGGCCAACCGCATCAGGTCTTTGCCACGCGCAACGAGGCGGTCGAGTGGTGCGAGGATGTGCTGCTCATGTATCACGAGGTCGGCGAAGCCTCGGCGCACAGCTTCGAGGGCTGGCTCACCAAGGAATTCGGCGGCGCCGCCGACATGTCCCGCATCGCGCCCTACCTCGAGCGCCATGAGCTGAAAGTGGGAGAAGCGTTGTTCCGGCAAGGCGAGCCACCCGACTCGGTCGAGCTCCTCGCTTCAGGCTGCGTCGCTATCACCATTGAGGACCAGCAGGGCCGTCCGATCAGGCTTCGGCGGATGATGGGCTACACGATCGTCGGCGAAATGGGCTTCTACCGGCAGGTTCCCCGCACCGCGACGGTGATCGCCGAAGAGCCGAGTGTCGTCTATCGGCTGACGCGGGAGTCTTTCGACAGGATGCAGGCGCAGGACCCCACTGCGGCTTCGGTGTTCCACAAGCTGATCATCCGCCTGCTCTCCGACCGGCTCGAATTCGCCAATCGCGAGATCTCGGCGCTGCTGTAGGGTTTGTCTGCAGCCGCAGGCCTCATACCGGCGCAGGCCGGTATCCAGTTTTTTCTTTTTGCGCTTCGCGCACTGGATCCGACTTTCGTCGGAATGACGGTACAGTGCGTAAGAACGTTCTCGAATGCCCCATTCAGGTTACACCGCGTAGGCGATGAGCACGCCGACGATCACGAGATAAGTGAGGCCGTGCAGGAGCTGATCGGTGCCGAGTGCGTACCAGAAGCCCCGGTCCTTCGCGGTCCAACCGTTGCTGTGGGTCACCTGCTCCTTCAGCCAGTCGATGTGGTAGTGGAGCAGGAACTCGCTTATGGCGATGATGAGCGCGAGCAGGAGAGAAGCAGGCGCGATCACAAGATACACGAGCGGCGTCAGCGCGACGTGGATGGCGCTGTGCTCGATGCCGCCGGGATGTCCGTAGGTTCCTTTGTTCAAATATTGATAGGCGCTCTGCAGGTAGAAATCGGCGACCGCATGCTTGCACATGAGGACCGCGACCGCGGCAAGAGCGATCAGGACAAGCTGGGGCATGGGCTATTTGCTGAGGGCTTCTGTGCTGCCGTCCCAATCGGGCGGGGGAGGGTTTTGCTTAAAGAAAGCGATGCGTTCACGGTAGAGGGCATAGAGCCGGTGGAAGCCGGACCCGTTCATTCTGTCGCATTCGCGGCGGAGCTGATCTGCAGCATCCCAGTCTCCGGCTCGGTACTTTCTCAGGAATTCGTCGTGACGCGTCGTGAGATCGATGAAGCCACGGGTCACTTTGAGGGCATCGTCGCCGAGCAGCGCGAAGATGCGCGTAGCTTCGGTCTTGCCTTTAACCTTCAATAGATCGAGCTCGAGAAAGGCAAAGTCCGGCGCCCGCGCAGTGGTGGATTCGCCGACGATGGTGACGAGGTCATACATCTTCGACTGACCCTCAAGCCGCGAGGCGACGTTGACGTTGTCGCCGATCACCGAATAGTCGAAGCGCGTTTCCGACCCGAGATTGCCCACGCAACAGACGCCGGTGTTCAATCCGATGCCGATTTTCACCGGCCTGAACGAACGGCCCTTAGCCGCTGCCTCGTCGCGCCAATGCTCGTTGAGCCTCGGCATCTCTTTCATGATGCGCAGCGCTGCCTGGCAGGCGTGTTTTGCATGCTCGGAATCGTCGAGCGGCGCATTCCAAAAGGCCATCACGGCGTCTCCCATGAACTTGTCGATGGTGCCTTGCTCCTCGAGAATGATCTTGCTCAGCGGCGTGAACAGGCTGTTGAGGAATGCGGTGAGCTCCTCGGCGTTAAGCCCCTCTGAAATAGCGGTAAAGCCGCGCACGTCGCTGAACAGGAGAGTCATATCCCGCGTCTCGCCGCCGAGCTTGAGATGCGAAGGATCGTCGGCGAGGCGTTCGACCAGCGCCGGTGCCATGTAGTGGCCGAAGGCGTGGCGCACGCGGTTCCGCTCGCGCTCGGTGCGCAGGAACACGAAGAGAGTTCCGGCGAGGTAGATCGCGGTGAGCGCGATCGCCGGGTAGATCGGATCCACCAGCCAGCCAAAGGCGTCGAAGGTGTACCATGACACGCCGATGACGGCGGCGATGGCGATGCCGCCGAGCACGGCGCTGCCGGCCGCGCCGAGGCGATAGATCAGAAGCGCAATGAGGAGGCCGAGCACCAGGATATAGAGAAGCTCCGCCGGCGTGGCGAAGTCCGGCCGCTGCAGGAAGGAGCCTTGCAGGATCTGCTCGATGGTCTGTGCGTGCAGCTCGACGCCTGGCACCGAGGCCTCGAGCGGCGTGGCGCGGAGATCGAGCAGTCCGGCGGCGCTCGTGCCGATGATGGCGAGACGGCCTTCGATATCCTCCTTGCCGATGTCCCCGTTCAACACTTTCCAGGCTGGCAGATAGCGTTCCTTGGCCTGCTTGGTGAACCTGATCCACATCTGGCCGTCGGCCTCGGTCGGAACCTCGTAGTCGCCGATGCGGACCTCGACGATACCGGTCTTCTCGCCGAATGCCTTCTCGCCGCTCGCGCCCGAGGATTTGACGACATAGGTGGAGGCGCCTTGCGCAAGCCGCAGCATGTCGGCTGCGAAGGAAGGGTAGAGTTTGTCGCCGACCTGCACCACCATGGGCACGCGGCGAATGATCTGATCGTGCTCGGGCAGCCAATTGAGCGAGCCGGCGCCCGACGCCTTGTCTTGCAGCTCAGGCAGGCTTGCGGCGGCGCCGGGATAAGACGGCGCGAACAGTGCCGGATCGTCGCCGCCATGCGCAAAACCAGCTTTCGATTGCGGCGCGGAGCCGCCTTGTGGCGTGGCGATAAACCCGAGCACGACGGGGCCTTGCCCGATGGCCTCGGCGAAGACGTGATCGTTGGAGGGGAGTTTCTCCACCTCTTCGCGCAAGCCCGCGAGCGCGTCGGATTGCGGCCAGAAGCGCAAGGCGTTTGCCGGCGACATGCGGTCGGGTTCGGGGAACACCATGTCGAAGCCGATCGCCGCCGCGCCATTGTCGGAGAGCTTCTTGACGAGGTCGGCGAGCGCCGTGCGCGGCCAAGGCCATTGTCCGATCCGCTTCAGCGACTCCTCGTCGATATCGACGATGCGCAAAGGTAGCCCGGGATCGAACTGGCGCGGATTGATCTGCTGGTAGGTGTCGAACACCACCGCGCGCAATCGCGCCACCGGGCTGGGGTCCCAGATCCGTAAAGCGAGCGCGCCTGCAATCACGGCCCCTACGATAAGGGCGTAGAGGAGACGAGGACCCATCTCTGCCAACAAACCCCGCGGCACTTGCATACGCCGGAATGCGCCGGTCCCGGCGCTGCGGCTCGGCCTAGTCGATGGCGTCCACCCGCTCCAATGTCAACAGCGCATAGGAGGACAGGCAAGAGCGGGGTTTTTGCAGGGCAAGGCAGCATTGAACGAAAGCGCAGAATGAACTAGGAAGCGCTGACACTCTCAAGCACAAAACGTCAATCCGGGAGCCTCGTTTCGTGAACATTACGATGATTGGGGCAGGCTATGTCGGCCTGGTCTCGGCCGCTTGCTTTTCGGAATTCGGCTGGACAGTGACTTGCATCGACAAGGATCCGAGCAAGATCGAGCACCTCCGTCAGGGCGGCGTGCCGATCTACGAGCCGCGCCTCGACGAGCTCTTGCATCGTAATCTGCGCATGGGGCGCATCGCATTTTCGTCGGATCTCGCACCCTCGGTCGGCGGTGCCGACCTTGTGTTCCTCGCAGTCGGCACGCCGATGCGGCGTGGCGATGGCCACGCCGACCTAAGCTTCGTGTTTCAGGCTGTCGAGGAGCTTGCTTCCCACCTCAAGGGCTTCACCGTCATCTGCACCAAATCGACGGTGCCGGTCGGAACCAGCCGCGAGATCGAACGGCGGCTCAAGGGGCTCAGGCCAGATGCCGACTTCGCGGTTTGCTCCAATCCCGAATTCCTGCGCGAAGGCTCGGCGATCTATGACTTCATGCATCCTGACCGCGTGCTGGTCGGCTGCGACAACGACCGGGCGCAGGACCTCATGGAACGCCTGTACAAGCCGCTCGCCTTGCGCAATGCGCCGGTGATGTTCGTGAGCCGCGAGTCGGCGGAACTTGCCAAATATGCGGCCAACGCCTTCCTCGCCATGAAAATCAGCTTCATCAACGAGATCGCCGATCTGTGTGAGGCGGCTGGCGCCAATGTGCAGGAAGTGGCGACGGCCATCGGCGCCGATGGGCGCATCGGCGACAAGTTCCTGCATCCGGGCCCAGGTTATGGCGGCTCCTGCTTCCCCAAGGACGTGGCCGCCCTGATCCGCACCGCGCGCGAGGCGCGCTCGCCGCTATCGTTGATCGAACAGGTGCAGACGGTGAACAGCGAGCGGAAGATCGCCATGGCGAGCCGCATCGAGCGCGCGGCAGGCGGCAAGCTCGCCGGCAAATCGATCGCCGTGCTCGGCGTCACCTTCAAGCCTGATACCGACGACTTGCGCGACGCGCCGAGCCTCACTCTCATTCCCATGTTGCAGGAAAAGGGAGCGTCGGTCCGGGCCTATGACCCGCATGCCAGGGAGAATGCCGAGGAGCTTCTACCGGGGGTGATCTGGTGCGGCAGCGCGCTCGAGGCCGCCGAGAAGGCGGACATCGCCGTGGTGGTCACCGAGTGGAACGAGTTCCGCGCGCTCGATCTCAACACACTGAAGGGGCGCATGCGCGGCGACGTTCTTGTCGACCTCCGCAATATCTATCTGCCGGCCCAGGCGCGCGCCGCCGGGTTCAACTACACGAGCGTTGGGCGCTAGTCTTACTGGCCTGGCCAGGCGCTCGACGGGATGGCGCGCTGTAGGTCGCGCTGCTCGTCGCTCCCCTGCTCTTGCGGCCGTGGCCGGGGCTGGAAGGCTTGCGCGGGAGGAGGCTTGGGCGGTCCGCGCGCACGGCCTTGCGCGGCGGAGGTTCCCGCCTAGGAGGAGCGACCACCACCGGGCGTTGCTTGAAGCGCGGAGGCACAGCCTTCTCGACCGGGCAGTGTGGGCCCTTCCAGCCTCTCAAGGCGTCGAGGCTTGCCTGTTGCGGCGCGTCGAGCGGAAGCTCAAGCGCGGCGTGCCGGTTGAAGCGCTCAAGGGCAAGTTGCGAGCGTGCGCCCCAATTGCCGTTGATGCTGCCGAAGTAGCAGCCGATCCGCTTGAGCTCGACAAGGATGTCCTGCGCCAGCTCTTGGCGCGTGGCGCCTTGCGGCAATGGCGCTTCGGTGGTCTTGCCGGCTTCAGGCGTTGTCTGTTCGGCACCCGTGCCTTCGGTCGCGGCGAACTTGGTGGCATCTTCAGGGGCTTGGGCGTTTGCCGCCTGCGAAGGAACCGACGCGGACGTCGTTGCCGGTGCGGAATTCGCGGTGCTGCCGGCTGGCTCAACCGCGATCACGCGACTGTCGGTGCCGGATGGCGGAACGTTCGG
>DATFVP010000240.1:0-3421 GCA_035260285.1 Methyloceanibacter sp. | reverse complement strand
ACTCCAATTCTTCAGAAGGATGACGGGGTCCATACCCGAACCGGCGATTTAACGGTAGAGCGCATCGCGAGAGAGAGGGCAGGGCTGTCAGGTGCGCGGAATATAGGTGATGTATAACGGCGACACTAGTCCAATAAGGTGCCGATATCGGGGCTAAACCGGGTCAGAACTCACCGCGGCCAGCTCGGTTGCCGTTTCTCCAGAAACGCCCCGATGCCTTCCTCAGCCTCGGCGTGCAGCATGTTTTCCACCATGACGGTGGAAGCATAGGCGTAAGCCTCCTCGAGCGGCATTTCGAGCTGCCGGTAGAAGGCTTCCTTGCCAATCTTCAGCGTCGCCTTTGGCTTCTCCGCGATCTTGCGGCCAAGCTCGACCGCGGCGTTCACCGTCTCGTCAGGCTCGACCACACGATTGACGAGGCCAAGCTCCTTCGCCTCCGCCGCACCGACCATGTCGCCAAGCAGCAACATCTCCATGGCGGCCTTGTGCGACACATTGCGGCTGAGAGCGACCATGGGCGTAGAGCAGAACAGCCCGATATTCACGCCAGGCGTGGCGAAGAGCGCGTCCTGGCTTGCCACCGCGAGATCGCAACTCGCCACGAGCTGGCACCCAGCCGCCGTGGCGATTCCGTTCACCGCCGCGATGACCGGCTTTGGCGAGCGGACGATGGTGAGCATCATCTGGGAACAGGCGCTCATGATCTTGGCGAAATAGGCCTTGCCTCGATCCCGGTCATTGCGATGCGCGGAGAGTTCTCTGAGGTCGTGGCCCGAAGAGAAGGCAGAGCCCGCGCCCGTAATGACGATCGCCCGCAACGCATCTGAGCCGGCGATCTCGGCGACAGCGGCGTGCAGCGCGGCGATCATATCCTCGGACAGGCAGTTGCGCGCCTCGGGCCGGTTGAGCGTAAGCAGAGCCACCTGACCGCGATCCTCGCGCAACAGCACGGAAGCGCCGTGCTCCCACTGCGGCTCAAGGTCTTTGGCGCGAACTTGCTTCATGTGCCTCTCATGCTTAGGCCGATGATTGCAGTTTGAAGCTTCTGCCCAAAATTCAGTCTATGTGCAATCTGTGCTTCCGACAGGCGCCCTCAATTATCTATCTGTGTGGTATCATAATACCACACAGATAATTGTAAGAACTTGCTCGATATTTCGCCTTCTGGCTTGACCCAAAACAATACAGCCGTTAGAAGCCGCCAACCCGGTCGAGAGAGTGCTACCATGAAGACGTTTTCAGCGACACCCAAGGACATCGAAAAGTCCTGGATCCTCATCGATGCCGACGGCCTCGTCGTGGGCCGGCTCGCGGTGCTTATCGCCACGCGGCTTCGAGGCAAGCACAAGCCGAGCTTCACCCCGCATATGGATTGCGGCGACAACATCATCGTCATCAACGCCGACAAGGTGGTGCTCACCGGCAATAAGCGCGCCGACAAGGTCTATCATTGGCATACCGGCTATCCCGGCGGCATCAAGGAGCGGACGGCAGCGAAGATTCTCGAGGGCAAGCACCCTGAGCGCGTGCTGCACAAGGCCGTTGAGCGCATGCTATCGCGCGGACCTCTCGGCCGCCAGCAAATTAAGAACCTCCGCATCTATAGTGGTGCCCAACATCCCCACGAGGCGCAGAACCCGACCAAAGTCGATGTCGCCGCCCTCAACACCAAGAATGCAAGGAGCGCTTGACGCCATGCCCAGTACCGAGGTGAGGACGCTCGAGGATCTGGGCCCGCTCACGGGCGACGCCGTCGCAGCACCCCAGGCACGCGCCTACGAGCAGAAGCTCGACGCCAAGGGTCGCGCCTATGCCACCGGCAAGCGCAAGGACGCCGTCGCCCGTGTCTGGGTGAAGCAGGGCCCCGGCAAGATCACAGTGAATGGCAAGGATCACGCCGCCTATTTTGCTAGGCCGGTGCTGCAGATGATCCTGAAGCAGCCTCTCGTCACCGCCAACCGCGAGGGCCAGTACGACATCATCTGCACGGTGAGCGGCGGAGGCCTCTCCGGCCAGGCCGGTGCCGTGCGTCACGGCATCTCCAAGGCGCTCACCCGCTACGAGCCCGAGCTCCGCGGCGTGCTGAAGAAGGGCGGGTTCCTGACCCGCGACGCGCGCACAGTCGAGCGCAAGAAGTACGGTAAGGCCAAGGCCCGACGAAGCTTCCAGTTCTCCAAGCGCTAGAAGCTTGGCGCCACTGCTACGCCGTCATTCCGGCGCGGGCCGGAATCCAGCCGAAATCATCAATTGCTGGAGACCGGCTTTCGCCGGTATGACGGGCTGAAGCGCACCGTCACACACTTTGCACGCAACTAGGCAAGCCTCGTCATGGCAACCAAAAAGATCCGGGCCGCAGTGCTCGGCGCCAGTGGCTACACAGGCGCCGATCTGATCAGGCTCGCCTCCCGCCACCCCAACATCGCCCTTACCGCGCTGATCGCCAAAGGCCACGCCGGCCAACCGCTCGCGCAAGTCTTTCCGCATTTCGCCAGCCTCAACCTGCCAGCTCTCGTCACCTCGGATCAGGTGGATTGGAGCAAGGTCGACGTGGCCTTTTGCGGACTGCCGCACGCGACCGCCCACAGCGAGATTGCCAAGCTCCCCGAACGGGTCAAAGTGATCGACATGTCGGCGGACTTTCGCTTACGCGACCCCGCAATCTATGCCGAATGGTATGGCGGAGAGCACAGCGCGCCGGCATTTCTAAAGGAGGCCGTCTACGGGCTGACCGAGCACTACGCGAAGGAGATCAAGACCGCGCGCCTCGTCGCCTGTCCGGGCTGCTATCCCACCGCCGTGCTGCTCGCGCTTCTGCCGCTCACTAAGGCCAAGCTGATCCAGGGCGATGGCGTCATCATCGATGCGAAGTCCGGCGTCTCTGGCGCCGGCCGCACGCTCAAGCAGAACATCCTGTTTTCTGAATCAGGCGAAGGCCTTTCACCTTACGGTATCGGCAATCACCGGCATGTACCTGAGATCGAACAGGAGCTGAGCGTAGCGGCCGGCACGACCGTCACAATCAATTTCACGCCGCATCTCGTGCCGATGAGCCGGGGCGAGCTTTGCACCTGCTATGTCGCGCTTGCCGGCAAAGCCACCGCCGATGACCTCCGCTCCGCTCTCGCCAAGGCCTATGCAGCGAGCCCCTTCGTTCATGTGGTGGAGGAGGGGGTGGTCCCGGCGACGCAGCATGTACGGGGCTCGAATCTCTGCCATATCGGCGTGTTCGCCGACCGTTTGCCGGGTCGAGCCATCGTGATCTCGGCCATCGACAATCTGGTGAAGGGCTCTGCCGGCCAGGCGCTGCAGAACTTCAACCTGATGTACGGCTTCGACGAAACGCTGGGGCTCGAGCAGCTCCCACTGTTTCCGTAGTTTCAGGTCAGCGATGTCGCTTGCCTCAGCGCCAGCCATCGCTTGA
>DATFVP010000239.1:0-16499 GCA_035260285.1 Methyloceanibacter sp. | reverse complement strand
GCCAATCGAGGAATTGGACTCGAGTTCGCTAGACAGTATTTGGCCGATGGCTGGCGGGTTTACGCGGCTTGTCGTGATCCAGATTCTGCTTTCGAGCTGCACCCACTGGCTGACACTAGCGAACACCAACTGCGAATCATGGCGTTGGACGTCACCAATCCCGCCGGTATCAAGGCGGCAGCCACCGAACTCGACAAGCAAGCTATTGACCTTCTCCTCAACAACGCCGGCGTAATGGGCCCTCGTAGTCAAACCATCGGTAACGTCGACTACGAAGCCTGGGCGAGGGTGCTCGACGCCAACACCATGGGGCCGATGCGGATTTCAGAGGCGTTCGTCGAAAATGTCGCCCGCAGCGACCGGAAGCTCATAGTCACCCTTACCAGCGGCATGGGATCTCTTGCCGACAATACGTCTGGTGGCTCGATCGCGTATCGCAGCTCGAAGGCGGCGGTGAACATGGTGATGCGCAGCCTGGCCATCGACCTCGCACCACGCGGCATCACTTGCGTGGTCGTCAATCCAGGCTGGGTGCAGACCGACATGGGTGGACCACACGCGAAAATCACCCCGGTCGAGAGCGTGACGAAGCTCAGACGTTTGATCGACAGCTTGGGGCCAGCCCAGTCCGGCAAATTCTTCAATTACGATGGTCGCGAATACCCCTGGTAGTGGGTGGTCACGACGCAAATCCTGTGCAGAAACAAAATCACTTTATCAATATGGTCCAAATCCATGAAGGGGCGCGAGGGAGCAGGCTGCGGGAGAGTAGTAAAGTTTCATCTTCGCCTCCTCCGATGGGATCAGTGGCTCCGAAAATCTCGTAGCACGGCACTACGCGCCACAGTTTATGAGAGGCGCCGGTAGCACCGGTGTTGTTGTAGCCTCAGTGCTCAGTTAAGCAACCTTATGCTTGTGCTTGGCTCTCGACTCTTGGCAAAGTCGCTCCAGTTCTTCCTTCGTTGACGGTTCGTCTAGCCACCCACGAGCCTCATCGAAGCCCTCTTCGAAGCTGAGTTCAAATTAAAGTGGCGTCAGGCCATAGAAATAGCCGGACGTCTAGGAAAAGGCGTGCAATGTTAGGAAACAGTGTTTCCAACCTTGCCAGGTTGGGATCCTGGGTTCGAATCCCATCGCCCGCTCCAATTTTCTCACAAGACTTGGATTGTAACCGGCCTTCGTTCGCGGCGGTCGGCACGTCCCTGGGGTGGCAAGAGGCGACGGCACTGTGTAGCGCTCACCACCGACGGCCAATGGTCAGCAAATAGTCGCGCTTCATGTGCAGCCCTACCGGGACAGCGTAGTGCTGATGGTAGGCATCGAGATCGCGCTTGAGACATTGCACGCGCTGCGGTGGGAGACTTTCGGCGAGCTGGCGCAAAGGTCCAAAGCCGCGCGTGTACCAATCCCATATGTCATCAGCGCTACCATGGTACGCATTGCTGACGCCTTGCTCGAATTTCAGGTCGAAGGCCTTCCCAAGCAATCGCTCGACATGCGCGGGATCGCCCCAGGCTAACGGCGACGAAGTCGGAGGCGGTGCGTCGCTGTGTTGGGCAAGGACCTTGAAAAACTCCGCAGCGGCCCCCTCCGGCGACCAAGTCGTCAGCACCAGGCGACCGCCTGAGCGGCACACGCGCCCTAGTTCGGCGGCGGCGGCAGCTTGATCGATTGCAAACATGACGCCGAACGTTGAGATGACGCCGTCAAAGGTGCCATCGTCGAACGGAAGCTGCTCTGCATCACCGAGCCGGAACTCGATTGGTGGTCTTATATGTGCGGAGAGATCGACAGCGGCTGCCAACAGTTCCGGGGAGATGTCCACGCCCGTCACCATCGCACCCCTGCGTGCCACGTTGCGCGCCGACCAACCGGTTCCGGTGGCGACGTCGAGCATCCGCTCCCCCTCACGCGCATTCAGTCTCTGAGCGGCGTGCGCAAGCGCGTCCGAGATGACAAAGCTCACGTCATCATAGTTTGAACCGCCTCGACCCCACATGGCTGCAGCCGTCTGGTGGTGGACAGTGTGATCGCTGGCTTTCATCGTCGTGGCCTCCTGGTCTGCAGCCGCCCGCCAATTAAAGCAGTCACCCTGATCAGAATCTGCTCCAGACTTTGTAGTATCCTCCGCCGTTCAGAGAAGTAGCGTTGCGCAGTCTGCAAGGAACCCGCGATGAAAAGCTATGGGCAGTTCTGTCCGGTGGCCAAGACCGCCGAAATTTTTTGCGTACGGTGGACGCCGCTCATACTGCGCGACCTCGCGCTCGGCGCCTCGCGCTTCACAGAGTTGCAGCGCGGCGTGCCACTTGCCTCGCCCACACTGCTTTCGAACAGGCTCAAGCAACTTGAGAAAGAGGGCATCGTGCAACGGCGAAAGTCGGCGAGTGGGCGAAGTTGGACCTACCACCTGACGCCTGCGGGCGAAGAACTCGCCGCCATCGTCCTTTCCCTTGGGATTTGGGGCCAGAAATGGTCGCGCCGCAAATTGGCGAAAGATGAGATCGACCTCGGGCTGCTGTTATGGGCGATTGAACGCAGTGCCAAGCCGAAAGCGTTCGGGCGCGGTCGAACCGTTGTCCAATTGACCCTCGCCGACCAAATCGAGAAAAAGCGCTACTGGTGGTTCCTGAACGAGCGTGGCCGGTGCGAGTTATGCCTCAAAGCACCAGATCAAAACGTTGATCTCTTTCTCGAGACGACGCTCCCCGACATGATCTACCTGTGGCGCGGTGACTTGACCCTTGCCCAGGCGCTCGACGCAAGGCGTCTGCGCATACATGGAACGAGCATGGCACAACGTGCTCTTTCCCGATGGTTAGGCATTAGTCCACTCGCGCATGTGGAATCGGCAAGAGCAGACGCGCAACACGTCAGTCTTGCGAGCTCATGATGTGTTGAGGCCAATTGCCCTCACTTGCAGACGTTGAGCGAATTGCGGTTCTGCAGGTCGAGATGCAAATGGGTGTGGTGGATGTCGTTGGCTTCGGGGCCAAGCACCGTGGTGAACACCTCGCAGGCTCCCTTGTGCACGCGCCTAAGGAACTTGGCCTGAGGAAGTGTGAGCGGATCAGGCGTCGGAGCCTTGCTCTCCTCTCCGGCATTGTCCTGGATGGGGGCCGCTGACTTCACCGAGGCCTGCACTGCGGCCGGCGTCGCGCTCGCTGGCTTTGCCGTCATCTTGTCGGCTGGCGCGGCTTGATCACCTTCGCCGTCCGCTCCGGCGTTCTTGGCAACGATCGGGATAAGCTTCACGCCTGCCACAAGGTCGCGGCGGGTCGGACCCCAACCGGTGGCAAGATCGATTCTCCGCCCATCGGCGAGAAAGAACACCGGAAGGTCGACAGCGTCAGCATAGGCATGCTGGCTGCGGCGCTCATTAGGCAGGTTGTAGAGATTGCGGCAGGCATAGCCTGAGCCCGCGATTCTCGCCACCGGCGAGCCGAGCGTAGCGCGCGCCGCGGGCTGCACCGTTTTTTCGATCCAGTGACTGAGCGCCACGACCATGGGGCAGTTCATCAGCATGGGCGGATCGACGGCGACCTTGTCCTTGCCGCCGATGCTTCTGAGCAGAACCGGCGCAGGCGTGCCGCAGTCGTTATAGCGAATCGGCGCGAGTGGAATGACGTCTGCCGTCACCGGCGCGAGCAGGTTCACACATTCCATCAGCCCGGCAGCGACCTCGGCCGTGGACCATTGGGGAGGAGGCGCCTCGGTCGCGCCGGCTTTTGCGGGTGTCGAAGGAAGGGGCGAGCCAACGGGCGCAGGGTCTTGCGTGGCAGGCTGGGGGGCGGGGCCTGAGATCGCCGCGGCCAGTGCAAGGACGCTCGGCGCTGCGGCGCTCCCTGACGGTGTCTCGGCCTGCTCTGAGACTGCCTCTGGCGCACCAGTGCGCACAGCGTTGGACCGGGCGCCCATCCAGGGAGAAACAACGGAAAGCGTGACGACGCTCGTGATGGCGGCAACGGAGAATGCCGCCGAGCAGCAGGCAACGATCTTTCCGGACTGATACATGATCCGACCGGAATCCCCCCGGGAGCGGCGCTTCGCTCACCTTGGCATCGGGAGATTAATCAAAAGTAGTCGGTGGCGTCTGGGCTCGGGCCAAAACCAATCGGCCGGCCAGGTCGTGAACCGGCCGGCCGCGGGGTCAAAGGCGGTGCGTCTCTAAGACTTGAGCCTACCAGGCGCCGCGCCCGAAAATGGGACGGTTGCGCCCGGACCAGGTGCTGCCTCCCCACGGATCGTCGTAAAAGCGCCTGACCACCGCGTTGTTGCGCCGGCGGGGTTTCGGCTTCGCCTCGGGCTCCTCGTCGGTCATGCTGATCTTGGCGCTGGTCGATTTGGCAAGCACCACGAAGTCCCCGCCCCTCGGCAGGTTCGCCGAATTGATGCTGGTATCGGCAACGATGAAGGTCGAGCCCGGCGTCAGGCGCTCGGAAATCTTCTGACGGACATCGTCAGGGATTTCGAGCCGATCGAGGGGCGACGCGGCTCCGGCGCCATCCTGCACGTCAAGCGTCACCCAGTTGGTCTTGGTCGCGCCGGGGGCGAAATTTAGCGCCACATAAACATGAGTACCGAGCGGTTCCTCCGCATCGCGGAAGCTTACCGCCGTGTCGAATACATCGTCGAAATCCTGCCTGACGTAGAGATGCCCGGCCGGAGGCTCGCCTTTGCCGGCGACCTCGTACACCTTCTTCACCAGCTCATCGTTGAAGGCGCCGGTCTCACGCATGCCGTTCGCCTTCTGGAACTCCTTGACAGCGCCGATAGTGGCTTTGCCCATGGTGCCGTCGAAATCCTGCGGCGGCAAATATCCCATCGAGGCAAGGATTTGCTGCACGCCAATGATGCGATCCCGCTGGGTCCGCCTGGTCAACAGGATGCGCAAAGGAGCGTCCGAGTGGGGCTCCGCCGCCTGCACCGCTGCGGCATCAACGCCGGCATTCAATTTGGCGGCGGCGGCCGGCGGAGGCAAGTCAGGCGCCGCCGCGGCGATCTCGACGGGAGGGGCGACGGGCTTGGGCGCGACGGGCTCTGGCGCCGCTGGAGCAGTGGCAACCGGCTTGTCGGCGGGCTTGTCCTCAGCCGTGCTGGGGCCGGGAGCGGACGCTGGATTGGCGGCGACAAGCCGCTCCTGGCGCCTGCTCATGTCGGGCGTGATGGCATGCACGCGATAGGGATCCGACTCCGTCTTGGGGGCGTTATCCTCAACAGCTGTCGTTGCGCTGGCCGCCTCTGCGTCGGCGTCCTTCGCGGAGCCTTCGTTCTCCTGCGCTGCGGGCTCGGGCGCGCTCCCCTCCTCAACGTTAGGATGTACCTCGCTGTCTACGGTGGTCGGAATTTCCGCCTTCGCCAGGATGACCGGGCTTGCGGAAGCTGCGGCCGCGGCCGGGATAGGCGTGCTGATGCGCTCCAGCGGCGAAATGGAGGTCTCCCGCTCGACCAGCGGCAAGGTTGGCGGCGGCAAGGGCTGGAACAACGCTTTGTGCTCGATCGCAGTGGGCTTCGGCCGGCCGCGGGAGGTGATCACATTGTCGCCAACCGAAGACATCTGGAAGAATTTAGGAGCAAAGGCATAGGTCAGTCTGATGCAGCCGTGGGAGGCTGGGTAACCGGGCACAACCCCTGCATGCATCGCCGTGCCAGACCAGGTCAGCCGGTTCATCCATGGCATCGGCGCGCCGCTGTATATGTTTGAGTGATGCCATCGCGCCTTTTGCATGATCGAGAAAGCGCCGATAAAGGTCGGATGCTGCGCGGTTCCGGTCGACACCGCCGAAGTGGTGACGAGCGTCGTGCCGCGATAGACGTCGACCTTTTGCTGCCCGATGGAGACGACAACGATCATCGGCTGCTTGTTGTCGACTTCGACGATCGACTTGTCGGGCGCCTTGGCTGGTTTCTGCTTCTTTCCGGCTTCGGCCGGCAACGCGGCAACCATCAGGGTGAGTGCCGCAACGCCCAACCACAATGCCGAAATTCGTGTTGCTCTCGCGGCGACCGGAATCGCCTTTACCCTACACACACGCTGCGCTTTCAATGCCCGTCCCCGTGCTCAATCGAACCCTGCATGGGCTGAAATCGTTCCCCTCAACCGTGTGACTCTCCCTCGCGAATCACATTAGGTGAGGCTATCAAATTTGGCCAGTAAAGCCTTCCGATTACCTAACATTTGGGCTGCTCGTCAAAGATTTCACCGCCCGCGCCCGCGTCTGCCGGCGCCCTGCACACAACTCCCTGCGTCGCGTGAGAAATTTCGGCCTCCGCCGCAGCGCGCACGGCTCGCACCGCAACCAAGCGCCCCGAATAAACTTGGCCCTTGTTCCATTCTGGCAACACCCAGAGGCTGCCGAGCCACAGCGCTTCATGGCGGTCATGGTGCAGGGAGCCGCATTTCGTGCGCGGGACCAGTCAAATCGAGCGATCGTTCGCATTATAGTGAACTTCAGATTTGCGGTGGCACGGGGGCAGAAATTGTGCCTAACCGAGATGCGCAACCGGCGACCATCTGCGGCAAAAGCCCTTGCTTCGCGAGCGCCCGCTAAATACACCCGATGCCGAAAGCGGCTTTTGGCTCAGGGAGGCTGTCATGCTGGCATTGGCGCAACCGCGTTCTCACACCGCAGTCCGGGCTCTGTCCTTGTTGCTCGCGGGGCTTGCGCTCGCCGGTTGTGGCATCAACACCATTCCCACGCTGCAGGAGCGGGCCAAGGCCTCCTGGAGCGAGGTGCTGAACCAATATCAGCGCCGCGCCGACCTGATCCCCAACCTGGTCGAGACGGTGAAGGGCTATGCCGCCCAGGAGAGCAAGGTGCTGACCGAGGTGGTCGAGGCGCGCGCCAAGGCGACGCAAATGCAGATCCCGCCCGATATCCTCACCAATCCCGAAGCCTTCAAGAAATTCCAGGAGGTGCAAGGCCAGCTCAGCGGATCGCTCGCAAGACTGCTGGCCGTGGTGGAGAACTATCCGGACCTGAAGTCGAACCAGAATTTCCTCGCGCTGCAATCTCAGCTCGAAGGCACCGAAAACCGCATCGCCATCGCGAGGCGCGACTACATCAAGGCGGTTCAAGACTACAACACCGAGATCAGGACCATCCCCGGGCGCTGGTGGCGTGCGGTGCTCTATCCCGACGCCCAGCCGATGCAGAACTTCACTGTCGCCGAGGAGACCACCAAGGTGCCGGAGGTGAAGTTCTAGCGGGAGCGGGCGAACGAGGGCGGGTATGGCCTCCACGCCGTGGCGCCGGATCCTTTTTGGCTTCGCGCTCATCTTTTGCATCGGGTCCGCTGCTGCGGCGGAGCCCGTTTATCCGCAGCTCACCAGCCGGATTGTCGACGATGCGGATCTGTTGAGCGCCGCCGACCGGGCCGAGCTTGATGCGGAGCTCAAGGCGCTCGAGGACAAAAGCTCGGACCAGGTGGTCGTCGTCACTTTGCCCTCCCTGCAGGGCTTCACCATCGAGGATTTCGGCTATCAGCTTGGCCGCCATTGGGGCATCGGCACCAAAGAGAAGGACAACGGCGTCCTCCTGATCGTCGCTCCCAATGAACGCAAAGTGCGCATCGAGGTCGGCCGCGGGCTCGAGCCGATCCTCACCGATGCCATGTCGAACGTCATCATCAACGGCGCCATCGTGCCGCGCTTCCGCACCGGCGACTATGCCGGCGGCATAAAGGAGGGGGTGAAAGGCATCGAGCTCGTGCTCACCGGCGACGCTGCCGAGCTTGCCGAGCGCGTAAAGGGCCGGCACGACGCCGACGATCCGAAGATCGAGTGGCTCGTGGTCATCTTCTGGACGCTTATCATTCTGTGGTTCATCTGGGTCACTTGGCGGAGCACCCAGCGCCCGGCCTATCGTCGCGGCAATCGCCCGATCTTTATCCCAGGCCCGGGGTGGGGCGGCGGCTCCGGCGGCAGCGATTGGGGCGGCGGGGGAGGCGGAGGCGGCTTCTCTGGCGGAGGGGGTAGCTTCGGCGGCGGCGGCGCCTCAGGCAGCTGGTAGGATAGACATGGAGCCCTTCAGCCCCAAGGAGTGCGCCAGCATCGAAGCGGCCATTACCGAGGCCGAAAGCAAAACGAGCGGCGAGATCATCGTCGTCGTCGCCACCGCAAGCGCCGGCTATTTCACGTACGCGCTGATGTGGGCCGCGCTGCTGGCGCTCCTTGTACCGTGGCCGCTGATTTATCTCACCAACTGGCCGGTCGAGCACATCTATCTTGCCGAGCTCGGCGTCTTTATTCTCGGCGCCGTGCTCATGCAGTGGGAGGCGCTCCGCTTCGCCATCGTGCCGAGCTCTATCAAGCGCGCGAGAGCCCATCAGAAGGCGGTTGAGCAGTTCCTGGCGCAGAACCTTCACACCACCAAAGGCCGCACCGGCGTGCTGATCTACGTGTCCTTCGCCGAGCATTACGCCGAGGTGATCGCCGACGACGGCATTTACAAGAAGGTGCCGCAGGAGACCTGGAACGGCGTGGTGAACACCCTCACCACGCATCTCGGGCGAGGGCAGTGTACGCAAGGATTCATCACCGCGATCGAGACCTGCGGCAAGATTCTCGCCGAGCATTTTCCTCCCGGCCGCATCGACCAAAACGAGCTGCCCAACCATCTGATCGTGCTCGATGGTCGCTGGTCTGCGTAAGGGGAAGAATAGCGCGAGGGGCAAGGCGGCCGAGCCTGCGGGGCCTCTCGCGCTCGCCGGCTGGGTGCTGTTCGACTGGGCGACGCAGCCGTTCTACACCCTCGTCGTCACTTTCCTGTTCGGCCCCTATTTCGTGAACGGTTTTGTTCGAGACCCTGCGCTAGGCGCCACGCTCTGGGCCTATGCCACGGGCGGCGCCGAGCTGGTTGCGGCACTTCTCGCGCCGATCCTCGGCTCCATCGCCGATGCCGGCTTCCCGCGCAAGCCTTGGATCGCCGGCTTCTCGGTGCTGCTGGTCGTCGGTCTTTGCGGGTTGTGGCTCGCCGTTCCGGGGCAAACCGGCATGGCGCCTCTCGTGCTCCTGTCGTTTGCGCTCGCGACCATCGGCGCTGAGCTCGCGACGGTGTTCAACAATGCCATGATGCCCTCGCTCGTTTCCGGCAAGCGGCTCGGCACCCTGTCGGGCATCGGCTGGGCTACCGGCTATGTCGGCGGGCTGGCGAGCCTCGTTATCGTCGCCGGGCTGATCGTCGCCGATCCCGGTACCGGCAAGACTTTGCTCGGCCTCAACCCGATTGTGCCCGTCGATATGGCGACGCGGGCCGACGAGCGTCTGGTCGGTCCGTTCTCCGCGCTCTGGTATCTGATCTTCGTCCTGCCGCTGTTCCTGTTCACGCCGGACCGGCCGGGAGCGCCGGCAGCGACTCCGGTGCGAACCGGGATCATTCAGCTCTTGGCAGGCGCCAAGGATCTGTACCTGAACCATCGCCAGATCGCGCTCTTTCTTCTCGCCCGCATGCTTTATGCGGACGGTCTCGGCGCCGTGTTTGCCTTTGGCGGCATTTACGCGGCGAGCGTGTTCGGCTGGGGAGCTTCGGAGCTCGGCCTGTTCGGCATCATCCTCACCATCGCCGGCACCGTCGGCGCCGCCTGCGGTGGCGCGCTCGACGACCGCTTCGGCTCAAAGCGCGTGATCGGGTGGACGCTCTGCCTGTTCATTCTTGCATCGATCGGTGTGCTTTCCGTCGACAAGAGCCATGTGTTGTTCGTTCATGCTGTGGAGCCCAAGGCACCGAGCAGCGCACCTTTCTCCTCCTTTGGCGAGCGGGTTTATCTCGCCTTCGCCATCCTCATCGGGCTTGCCTCCGGCCCGATCCAGGCGGCGAGCCGCACGCTTCTAGCGAGACTCAGCCCGTCCGAGAAGACCACAGAGTTCTTCGGCTTCTTCTCCTTCTCCGGCAAGATCACCGCCTTCGCCGCGCCGCTCGCGATTGGCGCCGTCACCGCCGCCACCGGCAGCGAGCGCCTCGGCATCAGCACGAGCGTCGTGTTCCTGATCGCTGGATTGCTGCTTCTGCAGCGTGTGAGGTTAAAGGCTTCAGACTAGTGCCGGAAGTGGCGCATGAAGGTGAAGATCATGGCGAGGCCAGCCTCGTCGGCCGCCGCGATCACCTCGGCGTCGCGCATCGCCCCTCCAGGCTGGATCACTGCAGTGGCGCCGGCCGCTTCGATCGCCTGCAAACCGTCAGGGAAGGGGAAGAAGGCATCCGACGCCGCCACCGAACCTTCGGTCAGCCGTGTCTTCAAGCCTGCGGCCTTCGCCGCCTGCTCGCCCTTCCATGCAGCCATGCGCGCCGAGTCGATCCGTGACATTTGCCCGGCACCGATACCGACAGTCGCCCCGTCCTTGGCAAAGACGATGGCGTTGGACTTGACGTGTTTCGCCACGGTGAAGGCAAACATCATATCCGCCAGTTCTGCTGCGGTCGGTGTTCGCTTCGTCACGATCTTCAGCTCCGCCTCGGCAACGCCGTTGTCGCGCGCCTGAACGAGAAAGCCGCTTGACAGCGAACGGAAGGTGACGCCCGGCGCTTTCGGGTCGGGCAAGCCGCCGGCAAGCAGCAGCCGCAGATTCTTCTTGCCAGCGATGATCGACTTTGCCTCGTCGCTTGCATTGGGCGCGATGATCACCTCGGTGAAGATCTCGACGATCTCCTTTGCTGCCTCAGCATCGAGGCTGCGATTGAGCGCGATCACGCCGCCAAACGCGCTTTCCGGATCGCAAGCGAGAGCTTTGGCGTAGGCCTCTTTGAGAGTGGCGGCGATCGCCACCCCGCAAGGGTTGGTGTGCTTGATGATGGCAACGGCTGCACCAGCACCGGGATTGAACTCGGCGACAAGCTCGTAGGCTGCATCGGCATCGTTCAGATTGTTGTAGGAGAGCTCCTTGCCCTGCACCTGGGTCGCCGTGGCGACGCCGAAGCGCTGTTCTGCCGTGCGGTAGAAAGCGCCCCATTGATGTGCGTTCTCGCCGTAGCGGAGCGTATCGACCAACGTGCCTGCGATGACGCGGCGAGGAGGGGTGAGGTTGCCGATCGCCTCAGCAAACCAGGAGCCGATGGCTGCATCGTAGGCTCCAGTGCGGGCGAAGGCCTTGGCCGCGAGCTCTTTTCGCAACTCAGGCGTGGTCGCGCCGCGGTTCTTCTCCATCTCGTCGAGCACGCGCAGATAGTCGGCGGGGTCGACAATGACGGTGACGCTTGTGTGGTTCTTGGCGCCTGCCCGGATCAGCGCTGGACCGCCGATATCGATATTCTCCATGCAAGCCGCGACATCAGTACCGCTGCCCGCGGTGCTCTCGAACGGATAGAGGTTGATCGCGAGAAGATCGATCTTCGGAATGGCGTGATCTTTGAGCGCCTGCTCGTGGCTCTCCTTGCCGCGCACCGCGAGCAGCCCGCCATGGATCTTCGGATGCAGCGTCTTGACCCGCCCATCCATCATTTCGGGAACTTGCGTGATGTCGGCGACGTCGATCACCTTGAGGCTTGCCTCGCGCAAGGCTTTGGCGGTACCCCCGGTTGAGATCAGCTCGACACCAAGGGCGGAGAGGCCCCGCGCGAATTCGACGAGCCCCGCCTTGTCGCTGACCGAAAGGAGCGCGCGGGCAATTTTCTGCATGGGGCAAACGTCCCGGGCGGCGAATTGGCAAGCCGCCCGGTATCACGAATTGCCGCGTTGGCAAAGTTGCGTCGCTGAACAAGCTTACGTTGCAGTCGCGTCGTCGCCTGCTTGAGGCACTGCCTCGCCCGGCGCAGCGGTCCGTTCGATCGTCCAAGCGATCTGTATTTCCCGCTCCTCCTCGAGCCCGCCCTGAAGCACCACCTGGAAGCTTCCGCGCGGCCCGCGCTCGTCGGCAAGGAACACGCTTTCCTCTAGCGCGACCGTCGGAGTGTTGGCGGTGAGCGTCCAGGCTTCGCGGTTTGGCAGCACGAGCCTCACGCTCTTCTCGTCCTCAGCCATTTCGGCACTGACGCTCGGGTGCAGATGGAAGCGAACCGCATAGCCGCCGCCGCTCGTCTGTGCCTCGCCTTTGAGGCCTTTGGGCGCGGCAAGCGCGTCCTCGCCGCGCACCAGCAAGCCATCGGGCGAGAGCTCGACGCGGCGCGCTTGGGCAACGCCGAAGCGGGCGGTGTAGCCCTCGTGCGAGCCCTTGAGCACCAACGCCCGGTCCTCCTCGTTGAGCGAGGTCTGCACATTGGGAGGGCCGAGAAGCTCGGCATTGGCGGAGGGCTCGGCGCCATTCGCTCCGGAGAAAATCGCCGAGGAGGTCTCCTCGAAGGCCAGGGTCGAATGAGCCGAGGTCGAGCGTGCAAACATGCGCCAGTCGTCATAGTCAGGTGTCGGAGCGCCGCAATTAACGATTACGAGATGTTCGCCAGAACTCATCTCGAAGGAGAGGCATCCGGCATGAGAGGCGATGCTCAATGACCCGGCCGGGGCCGCGGCGACATCGGCGACGATGAGCGTCGTTCCGCGCTCCAGGCGCACATAGCCGGAGTTCGGCGCTGCACGCAGCGGCGCTCCGCCGGTGTCGTCATAGGCGAGTACCGTCGCGAGCGAGTCGGTGGCAGTGGCGCCGCCGCCGTTGAAGCGCGCCATGGTGCCGTCGCCGAGGCGGAAGAAGCGGACCATGGGCATGGTGCGGTCGATGGCGTCCGAAAGCTGCTTAGGCGGGACGCGGTCGCGCGCCATGAAGCATTGCCTGAGCGGCAGGAGATCGAGCAGGAGCTCGACCAGCGCCGTCGGGTTGCGGGAGATGTGACCGCCGTCTGACATGATCTGGCGGTCGAGCTCCTTGCAGAACGGCTTCAGGTAGCGATCCACCACCGCTTGCTGCTCGGCGATGCACAGACCGGCGTAAACGAGCGCCATGAGGGCGACGAGGCGCGGCGCGCCGTCAGGGGCGTCGCGATAGCTTGCCGATAGATAGCGAAGGTGTGCAGTGAGCGAATGCAGGAAGGTCTCGTACGACTTCGGGTTGCCAGCATCGAGCACCACAACGGAGTTGGAGAGCCAGGAGATGACCCTCCGCCCAACCACCTCAGGCTGCCAGGCAAGGCCACGCACCGACTTGTGCAGCTTGAGGAAATCGCCGAGCAGGGCTTTGGCTTGCTCACGCGACAGCTCGCTGCCAGCGACCCGCAAATGCCTGAGCCAGCCGAAGCCGTAAAGCTCGCGCGCCCATCCTTCGGAAGGCGGCATGATCTCGAAGGGCGATTGCGAGCTAAGCTCGACCAGGCTGCCGGCAAGACCGAAATGGCCGTTGTAGATCTCGGTGGCAAAGCTCGGATCGGCGGTGCGCAGGTCCTGGGGCGCAAGCAGCAGTTGTTCAGCTTCAGTCCCAGGATAAGACAGGCTCGCCATGCGCAAGAGCATGAAGCGGCGAAGAGGGCCCGGCCCGCGCGCAAGCTCAGCGCGCGACCGGCCCTGGCCGGCAAGGGGGTCAGTCGCCATGCACAATCATCTCGAATTTTTGGCCCCGCCTGCAAATCAGGCGCCTCGGGGCCTCCCGCAAAATCCTTGGTATTGTCGGACTGCAGCAGGACAGGATCAAGAGGCTTGGGGGCCTAAGGCCGCCTGGAAGGCGCTATTTGTTGCGTTTCAGGCGCGCGGCGAAGAACCCGTCCATGCCGCTCCATTCAGGCGTCCCGAGGTCGAGCTGGTAGGGAAAAGTCCTCAAGAACCCTGGGGGTTGCAGCCATTCGGGCTGCCCAAAGACCTCACCCGGCAGGATCGGGTCGACCTGAATTCCCGAGTTTCGGGCAAGCAGCGAAGCAATCTGGCCCTCGCCTTCCTCGAGCTCGAGCGAGCAGGTGGAATAGACGAGCGTCCCGCCTGGCTTGAGAAGGGCTGCGGCATTGTCGAGAAGCCTCGCCTGCAGGGCGGCCAGCGCCTCGATGTCCCTCGGCGATTTCAAATAGGGAATGTCAGGATGCCGCCGGATGGTCCCGGTGGACGAGCATGGCGCGTCGAGCAGGATGGCGTCGAAGCGCTGGTCAGGCGACCAGGTAGCAGCGTCGGCGGCGACCGTGGTGGCGGTAAGACCGAGCCTCGCGAGATTGGCGGAAAGCGTCTTGAGCCGCGTCTTGGAGATATCGACGGCAACCACCGAAGCGCCTACAAGGGTAAGCTGCGCCGTCTTCCCGCCTGGCGCGGCGCAGAGGTCGGCCACGCGCTTTCCAGCCATAGCTCCCATGAGATGGGCCGGCAGCGATGCAGCGACGTCCTGCACCCACCACGCGCCTTGCTCAAAACCGCGAAGCGCTTCGATGCGGCCCTTGGGCAGGAGGCGCAAGCTCCCATTGGGGAGCAGGCGGCCCGACATCTCGATTGCCCAGTGTTGCGGATCGCTTTTGACCGTCAGGTCGAGCGGCGGCTCCACCAGATTGGCGGCGGCGATGGCGTGCGCGCGATCCTCGCCGTAACGAGCGACCCACCGGTCCCATAGCCAGTCTGGCGTGTTGACGCGCGGGGCATCGAGGCTTGCAACGAGGCTGTCTCCCTCTTTGGCGACGCGCCTAAGCAACGCATTGACGAGCTTGTCGTAGCGCCGTGCGCGGGAATCCCATTGCGCCAACCGCACCGCGAGATCGATCGCAGCGTGAGGCGGCGTCTTCAAAAAGATGAGCTGCGCCGCACCGGAGAGTAGAATGGGGTAGAGCTTACCCCCCTTGTTCGGCATCCCGCGCTCGAGGAAAGTGTCCAGCACGCGGTCGATCTCTCCCCGGCGCCGCAAGCTCGTGGCCACGATGGCGCGGGCAAGCGCCCGGTCACGCTGCGGCAGGTCGAACATCCATCCCGTCGCGAGCGAGCGGCTCAGGACGTCGTCGAGCGGCTGCTTCTTGTCGATGACAGCTGACAAGAGCTCAACGGCCGCGCGCCGCGCCGGAAGACCGACCTGCGCCTCCCGCGCGGCGGCTCCGTCGCGCGTCTCTTCGTCGAAGCTCATCTGAATCGTCGAGGCGGTTTAGGTCTGGTCCCAGGGACCGCGCCTCCGCCAGCCTCCCTGTTGCGGCGACGCCCAAGGTCCTGACGCGCGTGCGGCGGGTTCGAGAGTTTCCACGCCTTCGCCTTGACCCATGCGCGCGGCAATCTCGTTGAGCTGGGCGATGCGGTTCTCGACATTGGGGTGAGTGGAGAACAGATTGTCCATCCGCGCGCCAGACAGCGGGTTGACGATGAAGAGATGCGCCGAGGCGGGATTGCGCTCGGCGGGCGGATTGGGGATCTGCTCCGCCGCGCTCGAAATCTTGCGCAAGGCTGAGGCGAGCGACAGCGGGCGCTTGCTGATCTCGGCACCGATGCGGTCCGCCTCGTATTCGCGGCCGCGGCTAATTCCGAACTGCACGAGCGCAGCCGCAAGCGGCGCGAGAATTACGAGCATCAGACCGCCGATCGGGCCGATGCCGTCGCTGTTGCGGTTGCCGCCGCCGAAATAGAATCCGAAATTGGCGAGCATCGAAATCGCGCCGGCAAGCGTTGCGGTGATGGTCATGGTGAGCGTGTCGCGGTGCTTGACGTGCCCAAGCTCGTGCGCGAGCACGCCGGCAAGCTCGTCGCGGTTCAGCCGCTCGAGCAGCCCGGTGGTGACCGCGACCGCGGCATGATCGGGATTGCGCCCCGTGGCAAACGCGTTCGGCTGCGGATTGTCCATAATGAAGACCTTGGGCATGGGCAGCCCAGCGTCCGCCGCAAGCCTCCGTACCAGCCCGTAGAGCTCGGGCGCCGCGCGCTCGTCGACTTCGCGCGCGCCATACATGGAGAGCACCACCTTGTCGGAGTTCCAATAGGCGAACAGGTTCATCACCGCGGCGACGAGAAAGGCAATAACCATGCCGGATTGGCCGCCCACCAGATAACCGATGCCCATGAAGAGGGCGGTCATGGCGGCAAGCAGGATGGCCGTGCGGAAATAGCCCATCGAACTCAACTCCTGGCGCGGGGGAAGTTGGCCCGCGCTCACGGTAAATATGTTGGAAGTGCCGGGCCCCATCACAAGTATGGGCCTTGGAGCGCGCATTGGGGGCGCCGGAGGGCGCGCTGTTAGCCCGCCGGTTACCTTAACGCTTCATCAAGGGCTCACCGTCATGCTGGCCGGAGCTCAAAAACACCCGAGAGTCGCGCCCATGTCCCTGACACTGCTTGCTCCGCCGTCCGAAGCCGTCTCCGCCAGCCCCTCGCTCACCCGCGAGCAAAAGCGGCACATCCGCGAGACCTTCGCCATCATCGAGCCTGCCTCAGACCTCGTCGCCAGGCTGTTCTACATGAAATCGGTGGATCTCGATCCTTCGCTCGGCACTCTGTTCAAGTCGCCGAGCCGGGTGCAGCGGCGCAAATTCATGGCGGCGATGAAGGTCGCCGTGCTTTCGCTCGACCGGCTGCAGTCGCTGCAGCCAATTCTCAAGTTGCTCGGCACACGCCAGCGTGAAGAAGGCGTCAACCCGGGCCACTACGAGACGTTCCAGTGCGCCTGGGTGTGGACCTTGGAGCAATCGCTGCAAGCCCGC
>DATFVP010000238.1:0-8774 GCA_035260285.1 Methyloceanibacter sp. | reverse complement strand
CGAGCAAGTCACCCAACGTAGCGCCCAAGGGCCGCGTCAGAATGAAGGCGGCCCAGAATAGCGCCACGCGAGATACGTCCGTCCAGTAGTAGAGCGCCGCCGTAACCGCCAGTCCAGCCGCGAACACCAGCGCTCCACCTTCATATCCAAGGCGACCCGTGTCGGCGATCCAGTCGCCGAGAGCGGTGCCCAATGTCTGTGAAAGAGTAATCGCCGCCCAGTAGAAGGCTTCGACCTTTGGCGTGCTGACCGACTCGACCGGAGCCCTCGGACCAATACCAAAGACCGAGCACGGCCATAAGGCAGGCGAACGCCGGTTTAGCCAATGCCCAGCGAGCGGGTGGCGAAGTCGGCCATCGTTGTGCCAAAGGTTGTGGAGGCCACGATGGTTGCCCAATAAAGGAACAGGTGAAACTTACGAGCCACGATCTGTGCGATCACCAGCGCAATCAAGGCGGAAAGAAAAATCGCACTTCCGACAAGGTAGCCTGCGTTGACCATGACATCGGCCTTGAGCCAGGTCATGGTGACGCTATCGCCGCCCGTCTCTCCGAGCGTCGTGGCGAGAATCTTAATGACCCAGAAGCCGAGCGTGACCTCCGGAACCTTGGTTTCGTGGCCCTCGAGAGTGTGTGCCATGCCCCCCTCAAGTTGGGACTTCAGGGGTGAGCATTGTTGGTAGCGGAAGGGAATGCCCCTCGGAGGCGTGCGACAGCGCCCTTTCGACGCAGCCAACCTACAGCGGCTTCATCGGCTGGGAATCGGTGCGCACCGCTAAAGCAAGCGGAGCTGCTGGCCGGGAAGGACGGGCGGGGTGAATAGGTCGGTGCGAAGCTCGAGCGACTCTTTATTGAAGCCGAGGCGCTCGGCGGCGATCTCGAATCTTCGCCCGATAATCCAGGCATAGGGCCCCTCGCCCACCATGCGTTCGCCCCATTTTGCGTCATAGAGCCTGCCGCCGCGAGCCGACCGCATCAGCGACAGGACGCGGTTGGCGCGGTCAGGGCAATTTGCCTTCAGCCATTCGGTGAACAGCTCGCCGATCTCGAGCGGAAGCCGGAGGAGCACATAGCCGGCGTTACTCACGCCTGCCGCGGCTGAGCGCTCAAGGATCCGCTCCATCTCCATGTCGGTGAGGCCGGGAATCACTGGCGCCACCATCACTGCGGTTGGCACACCGGCTTCGACCAGCTTGCCGACCGTCTCAAGCCGCTTGTCAGGCGTGCTCGCACGCGGCTCCATGGCGCGGGCAAGCTTGCGGTCGAGCGTGGTGACGGAAAGGGCGACCTTCACCAATCCGCGCTCTGCCATGGATCGCAGAATGTCGAGATCGCGCAGCACCAAAGCCGATTTGGTGACGATGCCGACGGGATGGTTGGCCGCCGACAGAACTTCCAGGATGCGCCGCATGATGCGGTAACGCCGCTCGATGGGCTGGTAGGGATCGGTGTTGGTGCCGATGGCGATGGTGCGCGGCCGATAGGCGGGGTCGGCCAGCTCGCGCTCGAGCGCAGCCCCGGCATTGGTCTTGGCGAACAACTTGGTCTCGAAATCGAGTCCAGGCGACAGCCCGAGGAAGGCGTGGGTCGGCCGCGCGAAGCAGTAGATGCAGCCATGCTCGCAGCCGCGATAGGGATTGATCGAGCGGTCGAAGCCGATATCGGGAGAAGAGTTGCGGGTGATGATGCGTCGCGCCGGGACCTCCTGCACTTCGGTGGTCAGAGCTTCGAGCTCGCCGAGCGACTCCCAACCGTCATCGACCGGTTCATAGGCTATCCGCTCGTAGCGGCCCGAGCGGTTGGTCGCGGCCCCTCGCCCGTTGCGCCGCTCGGCAGCCACGCCACCGATCTCAAGCGGAAAGCTCTCCGACTTTCCAGGCTTTCTCAGCGCGATCGACATGGCCATGCATATAAAGAGGGAATTAGAACAAATCAAGAACATCATTAACGATTTGGAACGCGGGAATTGCCGGAATTCGGCCAAACGCTATAGTCCGCCTCCATGATTTCAGTGGTTATCCCCACCTACAATGCCGAGGCGACGCTCCGGCCCACGCTTACGGCGCTCGTGCAGGCGGTAGTCGACGGAATAGTGCAGGAGGCGATCTTGGTCGATGGCGGGTCGACCGACGAGACGTGCGCCATTGCCGACGCGGCGGGGACCAGACTAATCAGGACCAAGCTTGGGCGCGGCACGCAGCTCCGCGCAGGTGCTGCCGCGGCACGTGGCGATTGGCTCCTCTTCCTTCACGCCGACACGGTTCTCGAGCCAGGCTGGGCCGAGGAAGCGGAAGCTTTCATGGAGCGCGTGGCCAAGGGGCGGCGGGCGCCGGCCGCGGCAGCCTTCCGCTTTGCCCTCGATGATGACGGGATGATGCCGCGAATGCTGGAATCGCTCGTGGCGCTCCGCTGCTTCCTATTCGCGCTGCCTTATGGCGATCAGGGACTGCTCATTTCGCGCAGGCTTTACAGCGAGCTCGGCGGCTTCAAGCCTATCCCGCTCATGGAGGATGTCGATCTCGTGCGGCGGCTCAAGCGGCGCCAGCTCGCGATGCTGCAATCGCGCGCGGTGACGAGCGGCATACGCTACCGCAGCGAAGGTTACGTCGCGCGGAGCCTGCGCAATCTCTCCTGCATGCTGCTCTATTTCCTCCGCGTGCCCACGCGCGTGCTCGCGCGGCTTTATGGATAAGAGAAAAGCGCGCCGCCCTGCCCGCGCTGCATACGCCCCGCGCCTCATCGTGATGGCCAAGAACCCGCGTGCCGGACGGGTCAAGCGCAGGCTCGCGGCAAGCGTCGGTGCCATCCCGGCAATGAGATTTTACCGTTCGTGCCTCGCTCATACGCTGATGCGGCTTGCGCGCGATCCCCGCTGGCAAACCCTGCTTGCCGTGTCTCCCGACAGCGATACCGGAGTGGCGTTCTGGCCGCGAGGCATCGAACGGCTGCCGCAAGGTCAGGGCGATCTCGGGCGCCGCATGCAGCGCCTGTTGCGGCTTCTGCCGCCGGGCCCCGCGATCATCGTCGGCAGCGACATCCCGGCCATTGCGGCAAGTGACATTGCATGCGCCTTTCGTCTGCTTGGGAATGCCGACGCGGTGTTCGGGCGGGCGCCTGACGGAGGCTATTGGCTCGTCGGTTTGCGCCGCACCCCGCGCCTGCTCGCGCCGTTTGCCGGCGTGCGTTGGTCGGGGCCGCATGCCCTTGCCGACACGCTGGGCAACCTCAAGGGATTGCGCGCCGCCTTCGCGGCAACGCTGAGCGACGTCGATACCGTGGAGGAGTATCGCCGCCTTCGTCGAAATTGGGAGCGGCTCCTCCAGCCATCGCGGAGAGCAAAGCTCAGGACTTGGATTTCGTCGCCGGCATGCCTTTGACGCGAGGCATGACCTCGATGAAGCTGCAAGGGCGGTGGCGGTTATCGAGCTGCAATTTGAGGATGCCGTTCCAGCCATCCTTGCAGGCGCCGGGCGATCCCGGCAGGCAGAAGATGAAGGTGCCGTTCGCCATGCCGCCGCAGGCCCTCGACTGCACCGTCGAGGTGCCGATAGTGGCGAAGCTCACCATATGGAACACCGTGGCGAAGCCGTCGATGTCCTTCTCAAACAGCGGCTTGACCGCCTCAGGCGTCACGTCGCGCTTGGCAAATCCGGTGCCGCCGGTGGTGATGACCACGTCGATCTCAGGATTCTTGATCCATTTCTTGACCTGCTTGCGGATCTCTTTCTCGTCATCGAGCACGATCGCCTTCGCCGCCAGCTGATGCCCGGCCTGCTCGATCATCGAAGCGAGCAGTGCGCCAGACGTGTCGGACGTTTCGTCGCGCGTGTCGGAGATGGTAAGCACCGCGATGTGTAGAGGAATGAACGGGGCGCTTTCGTCGATGCGGGTCATGGTGTTAGGGGTAAGAAATCAGAGGTCGGACAACGCGACCTTATATTCCGGTTTCCGGTTCCTCGCTTCTGGTTTCTGCTGAAAGCGCCGCCTTCAGCAGCAAGAGATCGCGCCAGGCATAGCGCTTGGCCGCCGGATTGCGCAGGAGATAGGCCGGATGCAGTGTGGCAAGTGTCGGCAGATCGCGGCCGGCGCTTGGATAAGTCAGCCATTTGCCCCTGAGCCGCATGATGCCTTCGCCCACCCCGAGGATGGTCTTCGCCGCGGCGCCCCCGAGCAGCACCAGAACTGAAGGCGACAACAACTCGATCTGGCGGGCGAGAAACGGGGCGCAGGCCTCGACCTCCTCGGGTGTTGGCGTCCGGTTGCCAGGCGGGCGCCAATAGACGGTGTTGGTGATGTAGACCTGCTCCTCGGCAAGCCCGATCGCCGCTAGCATGCGGTCGAGCAATTGCCCGGCGCGGCCGACGAAGGGCTTGCCCTGCAGATCTTCGTCACGGCCAGGAGCCTCGCCGATCAGCATGATGCGGGCCGACGCGCTGCCTCTGGCGAAACACAGGCTTTTGGCGGTCCGCCGCAATGAGCAGCCCTCGAATCCGGCGACAAGAGCCTCGAGCTCCGTCAGCGTCGAGATTTCGGCCCCGATGCCACGCATCGAAATTGGCCTTGCAGCTCTGGGCGCGCGCGGCGGACTGGCGGCCATTTTCAGCTGAGGCGCCCGGCGCGGTGCCGGTTTTGGCTGTGAGGCGGCAAAGCTGTCGAAGGGCACCTCGCCGACCGCCTCATCGACGCCCATCGCTTGATACCAGTCGAGCAGTGCCCGCGCCGCTTTCTCTTGCTCGGTCGCCATCAAGGTCCTATCAGCCTCTCTTCATTGTCATACCGGCGAAAGCCGGTATCCAGTTCTTACATTTGCGCCTCGCGCATTGGATTCCGGCTTGCGCCAAAATGACGCCGACATAAGTAACCCTCATACGACCGGCGCTCAACCGGACCGACCGCAGATAGAGTGGAGCACTGCCTTTGGGCGACGTGACCGAACGCGAGACCATGGAGTTCGACGTGGTGATCGTCGGCGCCGGGCCCGCGGGGCTTGCAGCCGCGATCAGGCTCAAGCAGCTTGCGGCCGAGACCGGCAACGAAGTCTCCGTGGTGGTGCTGGAGAAGGGCAGCCAGGTCGGCGCCCATATCTTGTCCGGTGCTGTGATCGATCCGGTGGCGCTCGACCGGCTCCTGCCTGATTGGCGCGAGCAGGACTCACCGCTGCAAACGCAAGTGAGCGAGGATCGCTTCTATTATCTCACCGAGAAGGGGGGCATCGGCTTTCCCTACTTTCTCATGCCGCCGCTGATGAGCAATCACGGCTGCTATACCGGCAGCCTGGGCAGCCTATGCCGCTGGCTCGGCGAGCAGGCCGAGTCGCTTGGCGTCGAGATCTATGCGGGCATCTCCGTCACCGATGCGATCTTCGGGCCAAACGGCGAGGTCGAGGGCGTGATCACCGGCGACATGGGTGTTGCGCGCGACGGCACGCACAAGGACAGCTACACGCCCGGCATCGCACTCACCGGCAAGTACACGCTGCTCGCCGAAGGGGCGCGGGGCTCGCTCACTAAGCAGTTGATCCGCCGCTTAAGCCTCGATGCCGAGAGCGGGCCGCAGAAATACGGCATCGGCCTGAAAGAGCTATGGGAGGTGCCTAAGGAAAATCACCGGCCGGGGCTCGTGCAGCACACGATGGGCTGGCCTCTCGGGGACTCAACCGGTGGCGGCTCCTTCCTCTATCATTTCGGCGACGACCTGGTGTCGGTCGGCTTCGTCGTGCATCTCGACTACGCCAATCCCTACCTCAACCCGTTCAAGGAGTTTCAGCGCGCCAAGCTGCATCCGCGCATCGCCGAGCATTTGCAGGGCGGCAGGCGCATCTCCTATGGCGCGCGGGCGCTCACCGAAGGCGGCTGGCAGGCAATCCCTCGCCTCGCCTTTCCAGGCGGAGCTTTGATCGGCTGTGCCGCAGGTTTCATGAACGTGCCGCGCATCAAGGGCAGCCACAACGCTATGCTCTCAGGCATGATGGCGGCGGAGGCAGCCTTCGCGGCGATCGGGGCCGGACGGTCGCGTGACGTGCTCGATTCCTACGAGGAAGCCGTCAAGGACAGCTCCATGGCCACCGAGCTGAAAAAGGTGCGCAACGTCAAGCCGCTATGGTCGCGGCTCGGAACGCGCCTCGGCGTGATGCTCGGCGGCATCGACATGTGGCTGAACACGCTCTTCCCCTTCCTCACCCACACGCTCAAGCATTCGAAGCCTGATTATACGAGCCTCGAGAAGGCGGCGAAGGCGGAGCAGGTCGAATACCCGAAGCCCGACGGCGTGCTCAGCTTCGATATCCTCTCCTCGGTGTTCCTGTCGGGCACCAATCATGCCGAGGACCAGCCGATGCATCTCAGGCTGACCGACCCGAGCATCCCAATCGCGCAGAACCTTCCCGAATATGCCGAGCCCGCGCAGCGATATTGCCCGGCGCAGGTCTACGAGGTGGTCGCTGAGGGCGACAAACTCAGGTTCCAGATCAACGCGCAGAACTGCGTCCACTGCAAAACCTGCGACGTGAAGGACCCGGCCCAGAACATTACCTGGGTGCCTCCTGAAGGCGGGGACGGGCCCAATTACGCCAACATGTAAAATATTTAACCCAGCCGTTTTCGGCTTCCGCGTAAGCTTGTTGCGGAGAATGTCACAAACACGCCGCCTTTCGGGGGCAAGCAAGCTTTTGGGTTGCGGACAGCGCGAAAACGCATAATCCTGCCCCTTTAAGGGGCCTTTAGAACCGCACCGTGAGGGCCTTTAAAACCGCACTGTGGGGCCTTTGAACCGCACTGTTTGGGGCGGCGCCAAGCCGAACGCACATGCCAACTGCCGAAAATTCTGCCTTCCGCAAATGGGCGCGGAGGTCTCTCTTTGCCTTGGCCATTCTCGCTGCTCCCGCAGCCTATTCGGAAGTGGCCGCGACGGTAACCGACCGTCCAGAGCCCGGCACTCTGCTCGGCAACTATCTCGCAGGTCGCGTGGCCCGCGGCGACCACGACACAGCGGCCGCGGCAGACTTTTACTCGCGGGCGCTCGCCGAGGACCCGAGCAACGAGCTGATCCTCGAGCAGGCCTTCCTGCTTGAAACGGCGGCTGCCGATTGGACTCGCGCCGTCGAGCTCGCGCGCGAGCTGGTCAAGGTCGAGCCGTCGCACCGCATCGCGCAGTTCCTGCTCGGTTGCGACGCGTTCAAGCGCAGTGACTACAAGGAGGCCGACGAGCACTTCGCCGCCGCGCGTCAAGGTCCGATCGCCGATCTGACGTCGATCCTGGCGCGCGCCTGGGTGCAGCAGGCGAACGGGAAGACCGACCAGGCATTCGCCACCCTCGATACGTTGAGCGACGCAGACTGGGCACAGTTCTATCAGCGCTACCATCGCGCGTTGATCGCCGATGTGGCCGGCAAGCGTGAAGTGGCGCGGGTCGCCTTTGCCCAAGCCTTCAAGAAGAACCCGGCGACGCTCAGAGTGGCAGATGCCTATGCCAGGCACTTGGTGAACAGCAACAACCGCAAGCTTGCCAAGCAGACGCTCAAGACCCATATCGCCAAGTCCTCGGAGCATCCCCTGTCGACAACTCTGCTCAACGACATCGAGGCCGGTAAGACCCCGCCGTTGCTAGTCACCTCTCCGAACGACGGGCTGGCCGAGGTGTTCTACGGCATCGGCGACGCTCTCGCCGGCGAAGGCGGCCTCGACATGGGCATCATCTTCCTGCAATTCGCGCTCTACCTCGAGCCCGATTTCCCGCTGGCCCAGGTGGCACTCGCCGAGGCCTATGACAGCGCCAAGCGCTACGACCTGGAGCTCGCCGCCTTCGACAATATCAACGAGGATTCGCCTCTCTGGCTGAACGTCCAGATTCAGAAAGCTCTGGCGCTGAATTCGCTCGATCGGGTGGACGACACCAAGGCTCTGCTCGAAAAAATCATCGCCAAGAACCCGAAGGACATTCGTCCGCTCGACGCGCTCGGCAACATCCTTCGCTCACATGAGCGCTACGCCGAGGCTCGCGACTACTATAGTCGCGCGATCGACCTCGTCGGCAAGCCGACCAAGGAGAATTGGACGCTTTACTATGCGCGCGGCGTGTGCAACGAGCGTCTGAAGAATTGGCCGGAGGCGGAGGCGGACCTGAAGAAGGCGCTGGAGCTTTCGCCCGACGAGTCTCCAGTGCTCAACTACCTCGGCTACACCTGGGTCGATCAGAGCCAGAACCTCAAGACGGCGATGGACTACATCCGCAAGGCGGTGAAGCTCAAGCCCGACGACGGCTATTACATCGACAGCCTTGGCTGGGCCTATTACCGCCTCGGAAATATCCAGTCTGCGGTCGAGCATCTTGAGCGCGCCGTCGAGCTCAAGCCTGACGATCCGGTGATCAACGATCATCTCGGCGATGCCTATTGGCGCATCGGGCGGAAGCTCGAGGCGAAATATCAGTGGCAGCAAAGCCTGACCCTGAAGCCCGATGCCGATCTCATCACCACCATCGACAAAAAGCTGAAGGACGGCTTGCCCGATATCCCGGCGACCAAGGCGGCGAATTCGGGCACGCAGAAGATCGCCGATTAGTCCGGGTTGCCATCGCCTCGCCGCGCTTTGGCGATGAGGGCGTTCCGCGACACGGCAAAGGCCAAGCTCAACCTCACGCTCGAGGTGCTGCGGCGCCGCGCTGACGGTTATCACGAGGTGCGCAGTCTCGTGGCCTTCGCTGGGCTCGGCGACAGCGTAGAGCTTGCGCAAGGCGACGGTCTCGGGCTCGCCGTCGAGGGGCCCTTCGCTCAGGCGC
>DATFVP010000237.1:0-3785 GCA_035260285.1 Methyloceanibacter sp. | reverse complement strand
GAGTCAATTCTGGAGCCGGTCAAGAAGAAGTAGATCTCTGCTGGGATGCGCGGCATCGGCGCCTTCCCGCCGAGCCAGCATCGCAATCCGAGCCCAGAGCAAACCTCGCGCGACTAGTATTCAGGAAGCGCCGGAGGCGGCACTACCAGCACTTCGTCGTCCTCGGGGACGATGATCTCCGGACCGGCGCCGAGCCTGTCCGTGCCTTCGATATCGCGCTCGAGAGGCGCTCCGGTTTGGTCATCCGGTTGAAAATCTGGCCGGTCATAGCGCGGTGCCGGAAGCTCGGGGCCGGCAGGAGAGTCAACGTCGGGCTCGACGGCCAAAGCCGGCGTGACACTCGAGGCGCCCAACAGAAGGGCGACCGCCGCGATGCTCGTTTTCCGGTGGCATTTCATAACTGCGTTTCCTTCTAATCGATTTCGATCCCTTAGGACCAACCATTGTCCGCGGCATCGGTTCCACGGCATGCACGAGACAATCCTCGGTATGCTAGGGCACAGGAGACTGGTTTCAAGATGGAACATCCCGCTCGATGGCAAGTTGTCACCACTATCGTGAGCGGTGGCATTAGCCATTTTGTGCGAATGAAATAGCCATGCTGTTTGTTGCCCTCGCGGTTGATTACGACGGAACCCTCGCGCACAACGGACGCGTTGACGACGTTGGCATTGCCGCCCTGGAAAAGGTGAAACGATCCGGGCGTAAGGTCCTCCTAGTCACCGGCAGAGAGTTGGCCGACCTGCAACAAACCTTCAGCGGGATCGAGATTTTCGATTTGGTTGTCGCTGAGAACGGCGCGCTGCTTTTTGACCCGGCACAAAACAAGGAAGAGCTGCTGTCGCCCCCGCCGGTCGATCGCTTCGTCAAGCATTTGCGCGACCGGGATGTCGCACCGCTCTCGGTCGGGCGTTCCATCGTGGCGACCTGGGAGCCGCATGAGACAGTCGTGTTGGAAGCAATCCGCGATCTCGGCCTTGAATTGCACATTATTTTCAACAAGGGCGCGGTCATGGTCCTTCCGGCCGATATCAATAAGGCGTCTGGCCTCAGAGGAGCGCTCAAGCGACTGGCTCTGTCTCCTCACAATGTCGTCGGGATCGGCGATGCCGAAAACGATCAAGCTTTCTTGAGTGCATGCGGCTGCGCGGTCGCAGTGGCGAACGCCTTGCCGTCGGTGAAGGAGAAGGCCGATTTCGTCGTGGCCGATCACAGCGCGGGCGTGGCCGAGCTCGCCGAAATATTGACCGGCACAGACCTCGCCGGCCGCAATACCCGCTTGAGCGAGATTCAACCTGTCGTCGGCGAGTATGCGGACGGAGGGCAGCATCGACTCAAACCAGTGGACACCGTTCTTATCACCGGATCATCGGGCGGAGGGAAGTCGACGGTCGTGACCGCACTCTTGGAGCAAATGATCGACGCCAATCTCCAGTTCTGTGTCGTTGATCCGGAAGGCGACTATGAGGGGTTCCCGGCCGTTGTCGTCGGTGACGCGAAACATGAGCCTCGAATTGCCGAGATCACAGATCTTATTGTCAAACCAGATACGAGCGTCGTCGTAAATCTTCTCGCCATAGATCCCGAGGAACGGCCCCGTTACCTCGCAGGCCTACTACCCGAGCTGTCAAAGCTTCGCATCGAAACCGGACGGCCGCATTGGATTGTGCTCGATGAGGCGCATCATTGCCTTCCCGCAAATTGGGACCCGGCACCCGTCTCGCTCCCGCAAGAGCTCCCCGCAGCGATTGCCGTCACCGTCCACCCCGAGGAGGTTTCGATCGATTTTCTCAAGCTGGTGACGACGGTGGTGGGCGTGGGCGAACAGGCAAACGCAATGATTGAAAAATTCTGGACTGCGCGCGGCGACGTCTCCAGCGACGTTAGGGACCGGCCGGATGCGGAGCACGGCCTGATCTGGACGAGCACGGAAGGACTTCGGTCCATCGCGCTAAAGCGGCCTGAGGCCCGCCAGAAACGTCACATTCGCAAATATGCGGAAGGTGAGCTGGGCAAGGACAAGAGCTTCTACTTTCGCGGCCCCGACGGCGCGCTAAACCTGCGGGCGCAGAACTTGGCGATATTCCTTCAGCTGGCGGAAGGCGTCGACGATGAGACGTGGATGCACCATTTGCGCTCCGGCGAGTATTCGCAGTGGTTCGACCAAGCCATCAAGGACGAGGGCATGGCGGCAGAGGCGCGCCGCATTGAACAAGACGACACGCTCTCGGCACGGGAAACACGGTCTCAAATCAAGAAACTGGTTGAGAGCAAATACACAGCTCCGGCCAAAAGCGCTTAGCAACACTGTCCAGAAGACCGGTCAGACGGGCCAGAAGAACGCGATCAGCGGCGTACCCACGGCAAGCACGAGGAGCGAAAGCGGCAGCCCCAGCCGCCAGTAATCGCCGAACTGATAACCGCCAGGGCCCATCACCAGTGTGTTGCATTGATGGCCGATCGGCGTGAGGAAATCGCAGGCCGCGCCGATGGCGACGGCCATGAGGAAAGCATCGGGATTGTAGCCGAGCTTGCCGGCAAGGCTCGCCGCAATCGGCGCCATGACGAGGACGGTCGCGGCATTGTTGAGGAAGGGCGTAACCGCCATGGCCGCAGCGACCAAGAGCGCGAGCGCGCCGAACGGCGGCAATGCCGAGGACGCAGTGGAAAGCCATGCCGCTATCAGATCGGTGCCGCCCGTCGCGCGCAGCGCATCGCTGACAGGGATTAGCGCGCCGAGCATGATCAGGATCGGCCATTCGATGGCGTCATAGGCCTCGCTCAGAGTGAGCGACCGCACGAGCAAGAGCACGACCACCGCGCCGAAAAAGGCGATCGCGACCGGAACGACATTGAAAGCGACGAGGCCCATGGCGGCGGCGAGCACGAGGATCGGCAGCAGGCTCGCCTTGCGGCCAATGCGGAGGTCGCGTTCGGCCAGAGGCAGGCAATGCAGGTCGCCCAGCGTCGCGGGCATGGCAGCGAGATTGCCTCTGAACACTACGACGTCGCCCGCCCTCAGCTTCACCGAACGCAAGCGATGGGTGATGCGCCGCCCTTTCCGGCTCAGCGCCAGCAGATTGACCGCATAGCGGTCGAAGAGTTTGAACTGACCCACGGAGCTGCCGACCAACTGCGAGTCCGGCGTGATGACCGCCTCGGTGACCCCAATCTCGTCTCTCGGCGTGTCGACCTCGTGCAACTTGCCCTCGCGGGTAAGTTCAAGTTTCTCCAGGGCAACGACCCGTTCCAACGCCGCCGGTTCGCCTTGCAGAATGAGAATGTCGCGAGCCTTGATCACCGCATTCCCTGCCGGCTCATACCGGCGCCGGCCGCTTCGAAGCAGGGTGATCACTTCGATTTCATTCTCGCCAAGCTCCTCCAGTGCCTTCACCGTGATCCCGTTTGCAGGAGAATCTGCGGGCACCGACACTTCAGTCGTATAGTCCTCGAGGTTAAAGGCCGCGTCGATCGAGGCGGCGCTTTTGCGGTGGGGAAGCAGCCGCCAGCCGAAGACAAGAAAGACGAAGCCGACGGTGGCGATGCCGATCCCGACGGGGGTGAAATCGAACATTCCGAAGGGTTCCCCAACCAATTGCTCACGTACCCGCGATACGATGACATTCGGCGAGGTGCCGACCAACGTGACAATGCCGCCGAGAAGCGCGCCGAAGGACATGGGCATCAGCAGCGCGGAAGGCGAAGTTCCGCTTCGGCGCGCCAACTGAAGGGCGACCGGCATCAGCATGGCCAGCGCGCCGACATTCTTGACGAAGGCGGACAGC
>DATFVP010000236.1:0-5570 GCA_035260285.1 Methyloceanibacter sp. | reverse complement strand
TGCCGAGAGGATTGCAGCGATAGAGGCGCGAAAGCGCGAGCCAGCCGCCCTTCCAGGCTCCGTTCTTGTCGATCGCCTCGCGCGCATAGTCAGAGCAGGTCGGCAGATGCCGGCAATTGACCCCGAGCAGGGGCGAGACCGCCCAGCGATAAAGCGCGATGGCACCAAGCAGCGGAGCTTTGACAGCGCGGTGCAATGGGCTCATGGATATGGCTCGCCGTCTTTGTGCGTTCTACTTCCGCGCCATCAGGTCGATATCACTATAGTGAGCTTCTTCCGACGCGGCGCGCGTGCCGACTTCAAGATAGAGCGCGGGTTTAGCGCTTTGATTGATGAGATGATGCCCATCGGCCTTGCCTGCGGGAAAGCCTGCAGCCATCCCCGCCGTAAGGGTCTTCTGCCCGGCGTCGGTGACGTAGCGTCACCTCCCCTTGCAGGACATAGATGAACTCGTCCTCGTTTGCGTGCCAGTGCCGCTGAGAGGACCATGCTCCAGGCGCGAGAGTCACGAGATTCACGCCGAACTGGGTGAGCTGAAGTGCGTCCCCCAGCGCGCGCTTCTCGCGACCGGCCAGCTTATCGCCAAACGGAGCTGGATAGATGCTGCCCAAGCGCGGCGGCAGGCTCATGGGATCGAGCCAGGACTGGATCCCCGCAGGCTTCTCCATCAAAGTCTCCTAGTCGATCTCAAGCCGGCTCGGCATGGGCGTGGTCTGCCTGCTCGCCACGCTTGGCCTCGATTTGGGCAATCGCGTCCTCCACCGCGTCGAACACGAGCAGCGTCGAGGCGTGGCGCGCTTTATAGTCCTTGACCGGCTCGAGCGCCCTAAGATCGGTCCAGCGGCCGTTCGGGGGCGGCCCCCCAGCCTTCAACATCTTGCGCATAGCGGCGCCGACGGCACGAAGCTCGGCAGCGGTCGAGCCCACGATCTCCCGGCCCATCACGGCGGCGGAGGATTGACCGAGCAAACAGGCCTTCACGCTTTGCCCGTAATCGGTCACCACCTCGCCTTCCATGGAAAGATCCACCGTGACCCGGCTGCCGCAGAGCTTGGAATGGGCCGCCGCCGTGGCGTCAGGGTGCGCCAGCCTCTCGGCCCGCGGCATGTTCGCCGCAAGCTCCAGGATGCGCTGGCTGTAGATGTCCTCTGGCAAGCTCATTGGCGTCTCAAATTTACTGTCAACTTTCGTCGCCTTGCGGGCGATACTCCCGCATTATATATGCAGCTTTGCGGGGATCAGGCAGGCCGACGGTCCCAAAGTGACAAAAAACGTTGACGGACCGGTTATACTATCCTCGGTAGACGATAGGGAAACCGGCCCTATTCCTCGCGTTGAGTGAGGCAAGGAAAGTTTGATGGACGCAACGATAAAGAAATTGCCCATTAGACCTCAGGTCGAGATCGCACGTGGCCCGAGCGTCGCCCGTCCCTCGCGGGAGGAGGCCGAGGAGGCCGTCCGCACGCTTATCGCCTATGCCGGCGACGATCCGGCGCGCGAGGGCCTGCGCGAGACGCCAAAGCGCGTGATCAGCGCCTATGACGAGTTTTTCGCTGGCTACCATGAGTGCCCGCTCGACGTTCTGTCGCGCACCTTCGACGAGGTGGCTGGCTACGACGACATCGTCATGCTGCGCGACATCGAGCTGCACTCCCATTGCGAGCACCATATGATTCCCTTCGTCGGCAAGGCGCATGTCGCCTATTTCCCGACCGACCGCGTCGTTGGCATCTCCAAGCTCGCCCGCGTGGTCGAGGTGTTCGCCCGCCGCCTGCAGACCCAGGAGACGATGACGGCGCAGATCGCCGAGACCATCGACAAGGCGCTGAAGCCGAAGGGCGTGGCGGTGATGATCGAGGCCGTGCATCAATGCATGTCAATCCGTGGCGTGAAGAAGCCTGACGTCGCCACCATCACCACCCAGTTCACCGGCATCTTCAAGGAAGATCCTGCGCAGCAGGCGCGCTTCATGATGCTTGCCACGGAACGCGGCCGCCTGTGATCCTCGCGGCCGCGAGGATTAGCTCGCGGTGACCAAATCCAAGGCCTCCCCTGCCAAAGCCAAGACGGCCGATGTCGAGGAGGGGACGGCATTTGCGCCCAAATTTGACGCTGACGGCCTTGTTGCGGTGGTCGTGACATCGGCTGTAACCGGGGAGGTGTTGATGCTCGCCCATATGAACGGCGAGGCCCTCGCCCGCACGCTCGAGACCGGGGAAGCGCAATTCTGGTCGCGGTCGCGAAAGCGTCTTTGGCGCAAGGGCGAGGAGAGCGGCAACACCATGCGCGTGGTGGAGATGCGCACGGATTGCGACCAGGATGCCCTCTGGCTGAAGGTGGAGATGGGCGGCGTCGGGGCATGCTGTCACACTGGCCGCAAGTCTTGCTTCTACCGTGCTGTTCCCATCGGCAAGGGTCGGACAGGCGTCTCGCTCACCTTTGTCGATGCCGGGAAGGTGTTCGACCCAGAAAACGTGTAAGGACACGCTATCGTCGCAAAGGGAACCTTAAAGACTCAAGACTAGTGTGGTAACGCAAAGTCAGGCGATTCCTTCGGCGACAAGCCTGGGATGCTTGACCGAGGACGCTCTTTGGCGGCTTCTTGCCCGCGACATCGCGGCATCGAACTGTCAGGCATGAGCGTGGGTTAGGTTGAAAATGGCGAGACCGGTCATAGGCATCGCCCTGGGTGGCGGCGCGGCCCGCGGATGGGCCCATATCGGGGTGCTGAAGACCCTGATGGACGCCGGACTGGAGCCGGACATTGTCGCCGGCACGTCCATCGGTGCCGTCGCCGGCGCCTGTTATGTCACCGGACGGCTGCAGGCTCTGGAGGACTTCGCCGCGGCCTTGACCCGCCGCCGGGTTTTCGGATTTCTCGATTTCAACTTTGCAGGCTCAGGCCTGATCACCGGGCAACGGTTGAGCAGCCGTCTCGAGAACCATTTGCAGGACGTCACCATCGAGCGGCTGGAGCGCAAATTCGTGGCGGTCGCCACCGAGCTTGGCACCGGCCATGAGGTTTGGCTCAACAAAGGGAGTCTCGTCAATGCGCTCCAGGCCTCGTTCGCGCTGCCAGGCATATTCCGCCCGGTCAAGATCAACGGCCGCTGGCTGATCGATGGCGCGCTGGTCAACCCTGTGCCGGTTTCGGTCTGCCGGGCGCTCGGCGCCCGCGTCGTGATTGCCGTCAACCTAAGCAGCGACTCGGTCGCCAAGGGCAGCATCATCCACGATCAGGAAGTCCTGGCCGATTTGCCTATGCCGCCGGACGAGGCACTGCCCGGCACCAATGGCCGTGCCGCCATTCATCTGCTCCATCGGCAGATTTTCGGCAAGAGCGACGGCGCGCCCGGCATATCGGCGGTGATGATGGATGCGATCAACATCACCCAGGACCGCATCGCCCGCTCGCGGCTTGCCGGCGATCCGCCGGACCTCATCATCGCGCCCAAAGTGGGCAGCATCGGCCTTTTCGACTTCCATCGCGCTGCCGAAGCCATGCAGCAAGGCGCCAAGGCCGCCGAAAAGCAGATCGACGAACTGAAAGCCTTGATCGGCGGCGCCCTCGCCTAGCCGGTGGCGATGTATTCCCGCATGGCGGCCGCTTCCATCTCGGCTTCCGCAATGCGCATCTTGACCACGTCTCCGATGGACACGAGGCCGATCAGCCGCCCACGTTCGACCACTGGCATGTGCCGGAACCGGTGCGTGGTCATCTCCGACATCAGTCGGTCGATAGTGTCAGCCTCGCGCGCCGTAACCACCGCCTTGGTCATATAATCCGACACCGGATCCTTCAGGACCTTCGGGCCTGACTGACCGATCGCCCGCACCAGGTCGCGCTCGGACACGATGCCCACGACCTTACCTTCCTCGCCTTCGATGACGATGCAGCCGATGCCGTGCTGCTCGAGAAGCTTCGCGATTTCGAGCAACGATGTGTCCGCAGAGGCGGTAAACACGCCCTTGCCCTTCATCTTGAGAATTGCTGCGACGTTCATGCTCGTTTCCTCCGGCCCGAGAACTTCCGTCTCGGTCTCCTGCGACATTCTGTCCCTGAGCGGCGGGACGTGCAAGAGAGGCCGATTTCAAAAGTCGGAAATGAATCGGAAAGTTCCGAAAGGCAATTAGGACTGCTGCGGAACCGGTTGCTTGCTGCCGGTGTCGAAGAAGCCGAAGCAGAGAAGCCCGAACAGGAAGCCGCCGATATGAGCCTCCCAGGCGATATTGCCTTCGGTGCCGGCGATTGAGACGACGCCAAGGCCGAAAACGGCGTTGAGCACCACCCAGAACACCAAGACCGTGAGGATGCGCCGGTCGCTGAGCGTTTTGGACAGGCTTTGCAGCGGAAGCTGCGCAAGATCCGCCTCGCCCCGCGTCGGCGCTCCGAAAACGAACCTCATCGCCGCCGCCATCTGCCCCGAAATGGCCGCCGAAGCCCCCACCACCGGCGTCATCTCGCCAAAGTGAAAGGCGAGATGGGTCAGCGCCCCGGCAATTCCGCAAAGCGCGGAAAACGAGAGAAACCTCCAATCACCGAGTCGCTGCGCCACCGGACTGCCAAAGGCCGCCATCCATAAGAGATTGACCAGGAGATGCACCCAGCCAGCATGCACCAGCATGTAGGTGACGAAGGAGGTGATCGCCGTGAGATAGCCGCCGGGAAGCTCCGCCGCAGTGCCGCTGTAGCGTGCTGGAATGAAGGCAAGGGCGAGCAGAAATTGTAGACTCTCCTCGGTCGGCAACAGCATTTGAATGAGCTGCATCGCGACCATCACTCCTGCCAGCAGGACCACCACCCGCGGCAGATTGAACATCGGTTCTGACGCTCCCATTGTCGGAGATTGCATCGCAGGCCTTGTTGAGGTGGGTGTCGGTGAAGTCCGCAGGACGGTGGCCGCTATCCCGCGCGATCGACCTTAACAGCAAGACGTGCGCCGGCACGAGCTTTCCGCTAGGCCGCGCCCCCACCGTTCCACCGATGCGAACCGGGCACGAGTCGGCCGAAAGATTTCCCATCAGCCTTACCGCTTTATAAATATAAATCCGTCGTTTACCATTTATGTAAGGTAAAAGATCGAGACAAATCGCGACAAGCTTCGCTTGTTGGCCAAGTTGCACACTCCGCTATAGTATACAATGGATTAATATCTATAGATTTGTTCAACATTGCGTTATACTCCCTAATGACAGCTTATCAATACTGTAGAGTAAATAGGGAGTTGCTTTATCAGATTCTCAAGAGCTTTTTGCGATAGTGCCCCCAACAAAAATGGGGGGTGCAATGAAAGAGTTCGTGTTGGGTTCGGCCTTCTTGATGTTCATCTCGTCGCTGCCTGCAGGGGTGAGCAATGGGCATACGGTTCCCTTGGAGCCTGAGCTTTCGCCGCAAAAGGCTGCCTTCCTGCAGTCCTTTGGCAACAGCCTGCCGCCGATCGGCTACGTGACCTTCTGCCGGGAGCACGAGGCCGAGTGCAAGCCGTCAGGTCCGATCGTCGACCGCATGCAGCTCACCGCGCAGAAGCGCGCTGACCTCGAGCAGGTGAATCGCTACGTCAATCAGTCTG
>DATFVP010000235.1:0-5983 GCA_035260285.1 Methyloceanibacter sp. | reverse complement strand
ATTGGTTTGACCGGCTACGCCGAGCCAACCCGACACTCTTCGCCCATTGGACGTTATGTCATGGCAACGGCCGAACATCGGGAGCCGTGTGACTCGAGAGGGTCATGCACGGTTCTGGGAGCGCCCGGAGGTGGAATTCCTCCGGGCGACTCGACAGGAGCGAACATCGCCCGTCACCAAGCCAATGTCCGCTTTACCCCCGAAAGATGGGGTAATCGGCCTGCCAGCTTGTGGATAGCTGAAGAATTTGGGTGCTGCGCTTCAGGCTGATGGTGAAACGAGGTCCGCATCTGCGGCCTCAAACATCTATCGCTCCTTCCAGGACTGCGCGTTGCGACCCGGGTGACCGAAATCGCGCGGCGCGAGGCCAGCGTGGAACCAAGTCATGAAACTGTAGATGTCGTGGACAGGAATCCCGAGCTCATCGCGCAACGTGCGCGCATAGGGCACCATGTTCGTACACTCAAGCAAGATGGCTCCGATGCCAGCGTGCTCCTGCACGAGCTTGCGGCCCGCATCGATGATGTCAGCCTCGGCGGCGGCAACGTCCATGGTGAGCTCGTTGTCGATCATCACGCGCGTGAACTCGCGCCCGCCATCGGTTCCCACCACGGGCACGGACGGGTCGACGCCGATCGCGGTCAGATGCTCGGGAGTCAGTGTGGCGGCATTGACGGTGAGGACGCCGACCCGCTTGCCCCTAGGCAGTGTGATTTGAATCATCGGCACTTGCATCAGGCTCGAGGTGGCGACGGGCACGGAGACCGCAGCGGCGAGCTCCTTCTGGTAAAGTGAGAGGAATCCGCAATTGGTGGTGATGCCGTCGGCACCGAGGGCGACGAGTTCCCTCGCTGCAGCGATGAATTCGGGAAGCAGGCCGGCGGCCTTCTCACGCACCACGCGCTGCGGTGAGGCGCCGGTCACGACCCTGTAGAGAACGGGGAACGGCCATGTCTCTGCATTGCCCATGTCGCCGGGAATGCGTGGAAAGCGCGCCTCCAGCATCAGAATGCCGAGCCGCGCCCCATAGATCGCCTTGCCCCCGTAGGCCAACCTGCTGTTCGTGTCATTGTTCATGATCCCACCGCGGCAAACGTCCTCGTGAAGCTGTGGAAGCGGGCAAGGAAAGCCTGCGTCCTCGAATTCTGCGGCCGTACCATCACCTCCGAGGGGGGCCCCATCTCGACGATGGCTCCGTCGCTCATGAAGGCGACCGACGTTGCGACCTCGTGGGCGAACACCATCTCATGCGTCACCAGCACCATGGTCATGCCTTCCTCGGCCAATTCGCGAATTACTTCGAGAACCTCGCCGACGAGCTCCGGATCGAGCGCGGAGGTCACCTCGTCGAACAGGATCACTTCCGGGCTCATGGCGAGCGCGCGGGCAATGGCAACGCGCTGCTGCTGACCGCCCGAGAGGTGCGAGGGATATGCGTTCGCCTTGTCCGCCAAGCCGACCTTGGCGAGGAAGGCCATCGCCATATCCTTCGCTTCGTTTGGCTGCATCTTCTTCACGAAGCGAGGTCCTGCGCTCACGTTCTCGACCGCCGTCATATGCGGGAACAGATTGAACAGCTGGAAGACCATGCCTGTTCGCGCCCGGAATCCAGCGAGTTGCTTGTCGTCCGGCAATTTCGCGCCGGCGCAGTCGATCGTCTGATCACCTACCCGCACGCGGCCGCGGTCCGGCTGCTCGAGCAGATTGATGCAACGCAGGAGCGTCGACTTGCCCGCGCCCGACGGCCCGATGAGCGCAACCGCCGAGCCCCTCGGTACGTCGAGTGATATGCCCTTCAGCACCTGCAGCGCGCCGAACGCCTTCCAAAGATCGTTGACCTCGATCATGGGCTCGGCTGTCGCCATGCTCATCCCCTCTCAATTGGACTTCTGCAAGCGGCGCTCGACGACTTGCGCGCCGAGCGTCAGGGGAAAGAGAATGGCGAAGTAAATGAACGCCACCGTCGTGTAGGTCTCGAGCGGCCGGTAGGTGGCCGAGGTGATGAGCTGACCCTGATACAACAGCTCCGACACGGCGATCGTCGAAAGCAGCGACGTATTTTTCAGCTGAATGATCGATTGGTTGATGAACGGCGGGATCATGCGCTTGACGGCCTGCGGCAGGATCACGCGCCGCAGGACCTGGACATGCCGCATGCCGATCGCCCGCGCCGCGTCCCATTGGCCGCGCTCCATCGAGATGACGCCGCCGCGGAATATCTCCGCATAGAACGCCCCGGTATAGAGCGACAGGACCAGCATGCCGGCCACGACCGCCGGCATGTCGAGGCCGACGAGCACCGGGAAGGCGTAGTAGAACCAGATGATCTGAACCAGCAGCGGTGTGCAGCGGAACGCTTCGATGTAGGCGATGAGTGGGAGGTTGACGAACCAGCTCTTGGACAGGCGCAGCACGCCGACCAGTAGCCCGAGGATGAGGCCGAAGATGATGCTGCCGACGGTGTAGAGCACGGTGAAACCGATGCCCTTGAGCAACAGCCAGCGGTACATCCACAGAAAGGAGAAATCCCAATTGTAGGTAACACCTGTCACGATACCGCTCCTGGAAGGACAGCGCCCGCGGCCATCGCCCCCGACTCCTGAACCTCGAATCGCTCCTGCCTACACTAGTGAACTGCTAGCAGTTCGGGCCGACGGATCGGGTGCGATCCATCGGAATCGAACGACTAGAATCCGACCTCGCTCGGGATGTCCTCCGGCATGACGCCGTTGAGTGCGAGGCCGTCGATCATCCACTTGCGGATCTGCGCCGCACCCCGATTGTAGTCCGCCCAGTTGTCGAGGAAGTCGCGCCACCGCTTGTCGACCTCGTAGCGCACGCCCATACAGTTCGGCAGCTGTACGAACGGGTCGCGCAACACGATGTATTTGCCGAGAGCCGGGTTCTTCTTGACGGCGGTCAGGCCGAGGATCACGGCGAGGATCACGCAGTCCGCGCGGCCGGTCTGCACTGCGAGCACGCATTCATCGCGCGTCTTCAGGCCAATGATCTCCCCTTTCGAGGCAAAGTTACGGGCGGCGAGTTCATGGACCGACCCGATGTCGACGGCGATCCTGATGTCGGGCTTGTTGAGGTCGCCCCAGGTCTTTGGCTCGAACCCCTTTTTCGCGACCGTTCCGAACCCGTGCATGAACACGGGCCGCGAGAACCCGATCACCAGCGCGCGCTGCGGCGTGGGATTGAGGGCGAAGGCGAGGTCGATCTTGCCGCTTTGCAGATCGAGCACCGAGTTGCCGTAGGTTGACTCCAGATACTCGACTTTGGCATCGAAGCTCGTCGCAATATTCTTTGCCATCTCGACGGCCATGCCGGTCCATTCGCTCGTGGCGATGTTCTTGTTGAAATAGGGTGACTCGCCCGGCAAGGCCGCGACGCGCAGCACTTTGCTCTGCTTCACCCTGTCGAAGGTGGATTCAGTCGAGGCCTGAGCGTTTGCACGCTCTGCAACCGCGAGACTGGATGTCGCCACTACGGTGCCGATCGCCGCGGTTCCGACCGCTCGTCTGCTGATGTCCATGGGATACCACTCCTTCTTGCTCACTATAAAGAAAACCATCCAGAACCCCTGTAGAATCAATCATCTACTTTCACCTTCCAGGGTCGGCCCAACGGTCGGTGGGCAACTCACCCGAAATGGGCGGTGCTGATGCGTCGTATATTGTCTTCGTCGACTTCGACACCGAGGCCGGCACCGGTCGGAACCCGGGTCGAGCCGTTGTCGATCACGATCGGCGTCTTCAGGACTTCTACCTCCATGACAAAGGTGGAGGTGTAGAATTCCGCGCCAAGCGAAATGTTCGGGGTCGCCGCCACCATGTGCAGGCCGGCGGCGATGGCGAGCCCGCCTTCGAACATGGTTCCACCGTAGGCAGTGATGCCGGCCGCTTCCGCGATCGCCGCAATCTCGCGCGCCCGCACGATCCCGCCGGATTTCATGATCTTGATGCTGACCAGATCCGCGATTTCGCCGCGCACCATGTCGATGGCCTCGGTCGGCGTGAACACACTCTCGTCCGCCATGATGGGCGTGTCGATCGCCTTGGTGATTGCGGCCATGGCAGCACGCTGCTCGCGCTTGACCGGTTGCTCGATGAAGGTCGGGCGAAAGGCTTCGACGTCCTTGAGGTGGCGGATCGCATTCCACGGATCGAGTCCCTGATTGTAGTCGACCCTCAGATCGACGGTCGCAGGGAGGTTTGCCCTGAGCCATTCGAGACGTCGCAGGTCTTCCTTGTGGGTGGAAAAGCCCGTCTTCACCTTGAAGATGTTGACGCCGTCGGCGACCAGCGCCTTCGCAAGGTTGCAATCTTCCTCGAAATCCGGATTGGCGATCGACACGCTGAGCGGCACTTCGCTGCGGTAATAGCCGCCGAGCAGCTGGGCCACCGGCAGGCCGAGATGCTTGCCGACGATATCAAGAAGCGCCATTTCGACGGCGGCCTTGCCTTCAGTGTGGCCCACGATGGTTTTCTCGATCTGACGCATGAGCGTCGACACTTTCAGCGGATCGGCCCCCACGACGAGCGGGCGCATGTATAGATGAATCGCGCTGGCGTTGGCTTCCGCGGTGCCGGTGAACACCGACCAGGGTGAAGCTTCGCCCCATCCGACAATACCTGCGTTGGTGCTGATCTTCACGATGACGCCCGGCATCGACCCCTCGATGTCGCCAACGCCATGCCGGCGTTTCATCTTGAGCGGCCAGCGAACCAGATCAACCGAAATACCGGTGATGCGCAGCTCGCTCATGGCCTGTCTTCGTCGGTCCGTGATGACCGCAGAGCGTGTCCAAGGACAAGACTTTATCTTGGACGGAGCGATCCATACAATCCGCTTGCAAGTCAGCAGCAGCTCCGAGGCGGTGTATGGCAAGCGAGGGTCGCAAACGAACCGTCGCCGTGATCGGCGCCGGCGTGGTTGGGGTGACTTCGGCGAGCTTCCTCCTGCGCAAGGGTCATGGCGTCATCCTGCTGGACCCCGGCAACCCCGGCGAGGGCGCCTCATTCGGCAATGCCGGGTGCTTCAATGGATCGTCCGTGGTGCCGATGTCGATGCCCGACACCATTCGCAAGGTGCGCGGCTGGCTGATCGATCCATTAGGCCCGCTGGTCGTGCGCTGGCGCTATCTGCCGGTTTTGGCACCTTGGCTCCTTCGCTTCATCAGGGCCGGGACCAAGGAGAAAGTGGAGCGGCAAGCTCGTGCGCTGCGGACGCTGGTCGACCAAGGGATCGAGACCATGGCGCCGATCGCGCGCGATGCGGGCGCGCAGGACCTGATCCAGCGCGTGGGTCACCTGATCGTCTACCGCTCGCAGGCCAGCTGGGAAAGCGAGAGCATGGCTTGGCGACTGCGGCGCGATAACGGCATCGCCTGGGATGAATTCTCGCAAGGCGAGCTGCAGCAGCTCGATCCGAATCTGTCCCGCGATTACGTCAAGGGCGTGCTTGTACGCGAGAACGGCCACACCACGAACCCGCACCGGCTGATCGAACGGTTGGCGCAGGCCTTCCTGCGGGACGGCGGCCGCATCGAGCGTCGGTGTGCGGTCGGCTTCGAGGTGGCGGATGGTCGGCTGACGGCGATCCGCTGCGCCGGTGGCCCATTGCCGGTCGACGCGGCCGTCGTCGCCGCCGGAATCTGGTCGAAGCCGCTCGCGGCCGAGCTTGGTGACCACATTCCCCTCGAAACGGAGCGCGGCTATCACCTGATGATCCGCGATCCTGCGGTTGTTCCGCGCATTCCGACTGCGGACGCAGAGCGTAAGTTCGTTGCCACCTCGATGGAGCTGGGGCTGAGGCTCGCAGGCACCGTGGAGCTAGCCGGGCTCGACGCGCCGCCCAATTGGAAGCGTGCCCGCATCCTGCTCACTCATGCGCGCCGCATGTTCCCCGCGCTGCGCGATGAAGTTCCCGACCAGAACATCACGACGTGGATGGGCCATCGACCGAGTATGCCGGATTC
>DATFVP010000234.1:0-2852 GCA_035260285.1 Methyloceanibacter sp. | reverse complement strand
GCGCAAGAATAACATCGTCGAGGTGTCGACTCCGGGCGGTGGCAAGTCTTACAAGGTGCTCAAGGTCGAGTTCAAATAGCCGCGCCGGCATTCGCCCTGCCGCCCGGCCTTGACGCTGACAGATTGCAGCTCCGCCCGGGGAGTATCCGCGTGATCAATCTGAACGCGCTGCTGCAAAGACGCGTCGAATATTACGAATATCCCTGGGCGATAGAAGGCTGTTTGCTGAGCCACGCTTTCAGTAATTTCAACAGGTTAGTGCGCCTGCGGACAAAATTCTAGGTCAGAGGTCTCGACTGCGAAGCACGTTCGCGCGCAGACCCACCGCGGCCCCACGCAGCGTGGCAAATTGGGCAAGGATTACAAAGGCCGGAATGGGAGCGAGCAAGCTCCGCATGCGGCCCTTAGCCTCGAAGGCCTCACGGAAAGCGCCTCGCGACAGGGCGCTCACAATTTTCGGCACGATGCCGCCGCCGAGATAGACGCCGCCACGGGCGCAGAACGCCAAGGCTAAGTCGCCGGCAAAGGCTCCGAGCCAGGTGACGAACAGAGCGAGAGCTTCCACGGCGAGCGGATCGCTGCCGGCCAAGCCTAGCGTCAGCACATCGTTGGGCTGAAGCGGCTCAGCGGCCACGCCATGAGAGTCGGCAATGACGCGATAGAGGTTGGCAAGCCCAGGCCCTGACAGCACGCGCTCGGCGGAGAGATGATCATGGCTACCGCGAAGCCGCTCGACGAGCTCGAACTCGTGCCGCGAATGGGCGGCGAGCGAAACGTGACCGCCCTCGCTCGGCACCGCGATCCAGTCTGCGGCGGACCAGACGAGGCCTGCGACGCCGATGCCGGTGCCGGGGCCGAGCACCACCTTTGTGGCTCGCGGCGCGGGCACGTCCCCGCCGATCTGGTGCAGTTCCTCGGCGCACAAATGCGGCAGCGACAGGCTGAGAGCCTCGAAGTCATTGAGGAGAAGGATGTCGTCGAGGCTCGTGGCGCTCGCCAGGCTTTCGGCGGTGAAGGACCAGGTGGAATTGGTAAGCTTGATCTTGCCGCCGCCGAGCGGCGCGGCCACGGCGACGGCGCCCTGGCGTGGGCGCTCTTTCAGCCCGGCAAGATAGATCTCGGCGGCAGCTTCGATGCCGTTGTGCTCGGCGCAGGGAAATTGCCTGATCTCCGAGATCTCGAGGGTTTCGAGATCGACGAGAGCGAGGCGGGCATTGGTGCCGCCGATATCGGCAACGAGGGCGCGGGTGCCCGGGTTCGCGGGTTTTCCCATAATCGGCGGTTGGTAACGCAATTTTTGATCGGTAGCGAGGGTTGCGGGGGGCGCCCCGGCCAACTAGGCTCGACCCATGCTGAGGGCACTCCGCACCGGCCTTGGGTTCCGCGTGGCGATGGCGATTGCCGCTTTCGCGGCGCTTTGCCTCGTGGCGCCGCCGGCGGTCATGGCCTTCGGCCATGGCGAGAACACGATCCATTGCCTTGCCCATGCCGATGCCGTCCATCACGGCATGCATGGGGCGCTCGGCGGCGCTGCGCAAAAGCATGGCGCCGATCACGGAACGCTGCCGGGAACCCATCCCGGCTGCTGCGGGCTCTATTGCCTGAGCGCCCTTCCGCTGGCGTCAGGCCCCCTCGTCGAAGGTGTGTTGCTCCCCCCTGCGCTGCCGCCGCCGGCCGAGGCCTCCGTCACCGGTCGCGTGCCGGAGCGGCTCGACCGGCCTCCGATTCCCTCCCCGTCAGTCTAGAGCGTCTTCGGCGGGATTTGAGCCCCGACCGAGGCTCCATCAACGATACAGACGAGGGATGATCCATGTCCTCTCATCTTTGGGGCGTGCGCCTCGCGGCCCTCATCGCCGCGGCCGCATCGCTCGGCGCGTGCCGGACCTTCTCGCCGGATGGCGGAATGGAGATGGTGGCCGCGGTCGCGGGCACCAGCCTGAACAAGGACGTCGTGCAAATCCGCTCGGCGGAGGATGCGGCGGCAGTGCGTGCGCGCGTGACGAAACTGCTGCACCGGCCGCTCGGCGCCGACGCCGCGGTGCAGATCGCGCTTCTCAACAATCTCGGCCTGCAGGCGGCCTATAACCGGCTCGGCATCGCCGAAGCTCTTGCCGTCAAGGCAAGCAGGCCCCCGTCCTTAAGTCTTGCCTTCTCCGATGTCTCGACTCCGGTCGAGCTCGACATCGAGCGGCAAATCATCGGCAGCCTACTGAACCTCGTGACCATGCCGGCGCGCACCAGGATCGCCTCCGATCAATTCGCGGCCGCCGAGCTTCGCGCCGCGGAGGAAACTTTGCGCGTGGCCGCCGAGACGCGGCGTGCCTATCTGCGCGCGGTCGCCGCGCGGCAGATCGTAGCGGCGCTCGGCGAGGCCAAGGCGAACGCCGAAGCCTCGGCGGAGTTGGCCAGGCAGCTCAAGCAAACGGGTGCCCTAAACAAGCTCGACCACGCGCGCCGAGAAGCGTTCGCAACCGAGACTGACGCCGAGCTGGTTGGCGCCAGGCAGCAGGCTACAGCGGCGCGCGAGAAGCTAACGCGGCTGATGGGGCTGTGGCGGTCAGATCTCGACGCCTACCTGCCAGGCGCGCTGCCGGCGCTGCCCGGTTCGACCCGCAACGTCAAAGCGATCGAGCAGGATGCGCTCAACGCCCGCGTCGATGTGCAAATGGCGAGGGCAGAGATGGAGGCAATGGCCAAGTCCTATGGACTTTCGCGCAAGACGCATTTCCTCAACGTGCTCGACGCCGCAGGCATCTCCAAGACGCAGAAGGACCGCGGCGAGCAACGCGCCGACGGCGGCGGCTATGAGCTTGTGCTGGAAGTGCCGCTGTTCGATTTCGGCAAGGCCAATG
>DATFVP010000233.1:0-4624 GCA_035260285.1 Methyloceanibacter sp. | reverse complement strand
AAGTGAGGGAGAGCGGATCAGACCGGCACTTTTACTATGTGCCGAACTGCGCCAAGCTCGATGCTGCGACGAGCGCCAGGCTCAAAGGCGCGCCGCTTCTGTTCTTCGACGGCACGCTCTACACCAATGACGAGATGATCGTGCAAGGCCTGATGAACAAGACCGGAGAGCGCATCGGCCATATGAACATGTCTGGCGCGAACGGCACAATCGCCAGCTTCGCCGATCTCGGGGTCAAGCGTAAGATCTTCATCCACATCAACAATTCCAATCCTGCGCTGCGCGAGGATTCAGCCGAGCGGGACGTGGTTGAGGCGTCTGGCTGGGAAGTCGCCTATGATGGGATGACGATAAGGATCTAGCCTATGTGCGGCATCGCGGGGTTCTTGGACCTTGAGCGCCGTTCCGGCTCTCAAGAGCTGGAGGCGCTTGGGCGCGCCATGGCAGCGACACTCGATCATCGCGGCCCCGATGCGCACGGCCTGTGGGCCGATACTGAGGCCGGCGTGGTGTTCGGTCATACTCGCCTCTCGATCGTCGACCTGTCGCCGGCCGGCGCGCAGCCGATGGTGTCGAGCTGCGGCGCCTGCGTACTTTCCTACAACGGAGAGATCTACAATGCTGGCGATCTTCGGCCCGAGCTCGAGGCGCGCGGTCGGCGCTTCAAGGGGCACTCCGACACCGAGGTGATCGTCGAGGCCATCGCCGAATGGGGCGTAAAGCCCACGGTCGAACGCCTCATAGGCATGTTCGCCTTTGCCCTGTGGGATCGGCGCGACCGGACGCTCGCCCTCGTCCGCGACCGCCTCGGCATCAAGCCGCTCTATTACGGACGGCAGAAAGGGCGCATCGTCTTCGCCTCGGAGCTGAAAGCATTCGCGGTGCTTCCCGATTGGCGCCCTGAACTTAACCGCGACGCTCTCGCCGCCTATTTGCGCCTCGCTTACGTGCCGTCACCGCATTCGATCTATCGCGGCATCGATAAGCTTGCGCCCGGCCATATCGCTACCATCGATGCCGAGGGGAAGGTCGAGGCGTCTTCCTTCTGGAGCGTTGAGCAGGCTGCCGAACGCGGAAAGAGCGCGCCGTTCAACCTCAGCGATCGCGAAGCAATCGATACGCTCGAGATGTTGCTTGGCGACGCGGTGGGCCGGAGGCTCGTCGCCGACGTGCCGCTCGGCGCTTTTCTTTCAGGCGGCATCGACTCGTCCGCCGTCGCGGCGATGATGCGGATGCGCAGCAACGCTCCGGTGCGCACCTACTCGATCGGCTTCAAGGAGGAGGGCTTCGACGAAGCCCCGCATGCGCGCGCAGTCGCGGCTCATCTCGGCACCGAGCATACCGAGCTTTATGTCAGCCCGGTCGAGGCGCAAGGCGTGATCCCGGATCTGCCAATCGTCTATGACGAGCCGTTTGCCGATTCATCGCAAGTGCCGACCTATCTTCTGTCGAAGCTCACCCGCGAGCACGTCACCGTGGCGCTGTCCGGCGACGGCGGCGATGAGCTGTTTGCAGGTTACACGCGGCATCGCTTCGCCAGGCTGGCGAGCAACATGCCGGCCACGGTGGGGCGCGCATTGGCCTGCGGCTTGGGCGTCGCCGCGCCGGAGCTCTGGGAGCGCGTGTTCAGCATTCTGCCCGCGGGGCGTCGTCCGCGGCTCGCCGCCGACAAGATGCACAAGGCCGCGAGGCTATTCGGCGCCGGCGAGGAGAGCGGATATCTGAGCCTGGTCAGCGCTTGGGACGATCCGCAAGCGCTCGTCAATGGCGGAAGCGAGCCACAGGGTCCGATCTTCGATGTGGCGATCGCCCGCGCTCTCCCCGATCCGCTCGACCGCATGCAATATCTCGACACCATCACCTATCTTCCAGACGATATTCTCACCAAGGTCGACCGCGCCAGCATGGCGGTAGCGCTCGAAGTGCGCGTGCCCATCCTCGACCATCGCATCGTGGAATTCTCCTGGCGGCTGCCGGCTCGCTTCAAGATGCGTGGAGGCAAAGGCAAATGGCTGTTGCGCCAGGTTCTCTATCGCCATGTGCCAAGGAAACTTTTGGAGCGGCCGAAGTCGGGCTTCGCCGTTCCGCTCGGAAGGTGGCTCAGAGGACCGTTGCGGGCCTGGGCCGAGGAACTTCTGTCGGAGAAGCTGCTTGAAGAGGGCGGCCTGCTCAACCCCGCTCCGATCCGCAAACGTTGGGCCGAACACCTCGAAGGCACGCGCAATTGGCACGGTTCGCTGTGGACGGTGCTGATGTTCCAGGCTTGGCGACAGCCGCGCGGCCTCTGACGGGTTCGCTAGCCCGACGCCCGGCGACCCGCCGCTCCCACCTCGCCGAAGGCGATGACATTGCCGGTGCGGGCGACAGGCGAGGGTTTTGCCGACGCTCGCGCGGCGGTGAGCCAATAGGCTTCGATGCGCTCGGCGAAGGGTCGCGATCGCTCGGCGAACAATCTGTCGCCAAGAATCTTGGCATCACATCGCAGCGCCGTTTGCCGGCTGCGGCATTGCTTCAAGAAAGAAGCGGTGACATCAGGGCTCGCAAACGACATGGTCGGCGCCGAGATCAGATGTTGCAGCATGGCGATGTCATGGTCGTCGCCAAGGATTTGCGACAGGCTTCGGGAGAGCTCGACCCGTGCCGAAAGCTCGGACGGCCAGCACGGGGTGAGCAACTGCATATGGCGCCAATGATGCTGCAAGGTCTTGCGCCACTCGTGGAAATCCTCGGCGTTGCCGCTGGCAAAGGCTTTGGCGAAGGCCTTGCGTCCGCCGCGGTAGGATTGGTGCAGACCCTTGGTGACCGATTGGAACCCGTCGGGATAGACCGCGAGCCCGGTCATGGCTGGCCTGATGCTTGTGAGACCTGAGATGGCGTCCGACGCGGTGCTGCTCTCCAGACTGCGGGCGGCCGACTGCCGGCGCTCTTGCAGCCATCTGCGCAAGGCTGGGATCGGAGTTGCCTCCGTATCGTCCTCGGCATCGCCGAAGAGCTTGTTGATGGCATCGAGCAGAGCGGGGGCGTCGCGCGCCGCGGCAAGCCCCTTTGCGATGCTGCGGAGGCGCTGGGCCAGGCTTGCATAGACCGGATCTGGCAGGCCAGGCCTGATCAGCACCACGAGAGAGCGCAATCTTTTCAGGCACTTGCGGGCGTCATGGACGCCTTTGTGCCGGTCAGGCGGAACGGCTAGGGCAGCGCAGGCTGAATCGATCTCGGAACAGGCGACACGCCGCACCGCCTCGCTCATCGGCACCGCCGGATCAAGACTGAAACTCGAACCCATGCAAAACCTCTTCGCCCGAAGGCCCGCCCAGCGATGTTCCAGGACTGCCCGCCCTCGGTCAAGGGGATCACGGTTGTGGAGATGCTGTGGACAAATGCCGCCAAGGAGCGGTGGCGGCGATCCAGTCGCGCGTGCGCTGCCCGGGATCTGCGCTCATAACGATGTCAGTGACAACCGCAGCTGACGATGCACTGGCGGCGAGCACATCCGGCACACGCTCAAGGGTAATACCGCCGATGGCGACCAGCGGACAGTCGATCCTGGCCCGCCATTCGCCGATGCGGGCGAGGCCTTGCGGCTTCCACGGCATCGCTTTGAGCTTGGTCGGATAGATGGGACCAAGCGCGATATAGTCGGGGTCGGCTGCAATCGCGTTGTCGAGCTCATCCAAGCTGTGGGTGCTGATGCCGAGCTTGATGCCGGCAGCTTTGATGGCGCCGAGGTCGGCGGCGGCAAGGTCTCCTTGGCCGAGATGCACGAAGTCGGCGCCGAAGCTGATCGCTTCGCGCCAATAGTCGTTGACGACGAGTTGGCAGCCATGCGCCGAAGCAATTTTGAGCGCTTTCGCGATCTCAGTTTTGATCGTTTGCGGCGGCGCATCCTTGACGCGCAATTGGATAAATCTTGCGCCCTCGCTCGCGAGCCTCGCAACCCAGGCGGCGTCAGGAAGGACGGGATAGAACGGATCGAGCAGGCGCGCGCTCAAGAGACGCGATCGATTTTGAAGAACGGCGTGCCGGCAACCGGGGTCGAGGGCGAAGCCATGTCGCGCGGCTCGATCAGCCCAGCCTCGAATCCTAGACGTCCGGCCTCGACCGCCCGAGCGAAGGCCTCTGCCATCTTCACCGGATCGCCGGCCTTGGCCACCGCTGTGTTCAGCAGCACAGCGTCATAGCCGAGCTCCATCGCCTCTGCCGCTTGCGACGGCGCGCCGATGCCGGCATCGATGATCAACGTCGTATCGGGGAAATAGGCGCGGAGCGTCTTTAGCCCGTCGCGGTTGATCAGCCCGCGCGCCGAGCCGATCGGCGAGGCCCAGGGCATCAGCACAGTACATCCTGCGCTCGCGAGCTTCTCCGCCGCGCTCAGATCTTCGGTGGTGTAGGGAAGGACCTTGAATCCGTCGGCAACGAGGATCGTCGCAGCCTCGACGAGACCGAACAGGTCTGGCTGCAGCGTGTCGTCGTTGGCGATGACCTCGAGCTTGATCCACGGCGTGTCGAACAGCTCGCGCGCCATCTCCGCCGTGGCCACCGCTTCCTTGGCGGTGTGGCAGCCTGCGGTATTTGGCAGCACACTCACGCCGAGCTCTTCGATGAGCTCCCAGAAGCCTTGGCCTGC
>DATFVP010000232.1:0-11069 GCA_035260285.1 Methyloceanibacter sp. | reverse complement strand
AATCGAGGAAGGGATCGTGCGGCCGCGGCACGGTTTTATGCACCTCCTCGACCACCGCCTCATATTGATGCGGGCCGGTGATGGCGAGGACGCCCGGATGCGCCGCCCGGATGCGGTCCTGCTCCACGCCAAGGCAGCCGGCGACAATGACCTTGCCGTTCTCGGCCAAGGCCTCGCCGATCGCGGCAAGCGACTCCTCCTTGGCGCTGTTCAGAAAGCCGCAGGTGTTGACTACCACGGCGTCCGCGCCCTCATAGCTCGCCGACAGCTCATAGCCTTCGGCGCGCAGCTTGGTGATGATGCGCTCCGAATCGACCAACGCCTTGGGGCAGCCCAGGCTGACGAATCCAATTCTTGGACCACTTCGTGGTGCGGCCTTTTTCGAGACATCTCTTTCGGGGGCTGCTTTCGGCATGGGGGCCCTTATAGGCAAGCGCGGGACGCTTGTCTGCCGCCGTGTGGCCGCATGCGGCCGAAGAGGGTTGAATGAAGAAGCTTGCCGGCCAAATGCTGACGACCCGCGGGTGGCGGCGTTCTGGCTGCTCTGGTCGTTGGCCGTCGTTCTGATGCTTTGGGCGGTGTCGCCAGGCCGCACCCTATAAGACGCGCTCGCCCATCGTTTTCGCTCGCCGTTGCGTTGATCATCTTTCTCGTCAAGCTCGCGAACTTCTATGTGGTGCCGCAGGGTTCGGAGGCGACCAACCTTCTTCCCTACGCGCGGTTGGTAGACGAGCTTGCTCGGCGAGTTCTGGGCACTGCGCAATTCGTAACACTGTCGCCGCGTGATGCCGGCGATCTCGCCATCTATCCGCCCGAGGCGCGGGCGCTGTCGTTGAGCGCGAGGATCGAGCCTCCGCCGCCTGATCACATACCCGATCGTGCTTGCGTGTTGTTGTGGGGCGGAGAATTTTCCGTGGCCGCCGGCTGAGCCGCCGGAGCCCAACCCATCACGTAAAGCTGTTGAAGCCGCTCGGTGTTGCCGGCAGCACGGGAGCCGAGGAGGTCGCGGTGGACTGGCCAACTCTCATCGGGGCACATCGGCGTTCGGTGTGGCATCTGTTGCGCGGCGACAATATCGATATCATTTGCCGACGCGTGGCGAAGAAGGGAATGCTCTAGACGCTCAGTTCGCGTTGCGCACTGACTGCTTAGCTGATGGGCGCGCCGGCAAGACCTGGCGCCAATCGCCGAGGGTGCCGTTGAACACGTTGCGATCGACCGGCTTCTCGATGCCAGGCACGTAGCCGGTGGTGGTGAACTGCCAGAACAGCCAGGGCCGGTTCCGGTAGATCTCCTGCGGTTCGGCGGCGACGGAGCGTAGCCAGAAATTGTAGCCTGGCAGCTCGCCTTCCAGCACCTCGCGGTGAAAGGTGACATCGGTGTAGATGATCGGGCGCTTGCCGGTGTGAGCTTCCATGACCTCGAGCATGATCTTGACCTTCTCAAGCGCGAGCTTTGCTGGAATCCGTTTCGGGCAAGCTCGCGAATGGCCGTTCCATTCGAGATCGAGCACCGGCGGCAAAGCATCGGGATCGTTCGGCACATTGAGGATGAACCACAGCGCCTGCTCGTGAGCAGCCCGGCACCAATAGACCATGTGGTAGGCGCCGCGCGGGATGCCGCCGCTCTTGGCGGCCTGCCAGTTCTGGGCAAATTTCGGGTCGAGATAGTCGCCGCCCTCGGTCGCCTTGATGAAGGCGAATTGGGTGCCGGCGGCGCGAACCTTGTTCCAATCGATGTCACCCTGCCAGTTTGACACGTCGATGCCCTGCACCGGCATGGCATGGGCACGCGCCACGCCGTTATGCGGATCGATGTCGGCGAGGTAGGGCTGGCGCGCCACGACGCCGCCGCCCGCGCCGGCAGTGACGCCAAGGCACAAAACCACAACGGCAACACGGCGCAGCGCAAACATGAACGACGACCCGGCCCCCCACGGAGCTCGTCTCAATTTGACTCAGGCCTCAGAATTAGCCGGAAGGGTTAAGATTTCGCGTCGCTTGCCGGCCTCAATGCCGTGGCGGGGACCTTAGCGCAATATATTGTCGAGGTCTGGGTCGCGGCCCTGATCGCTCTCTTCCGGCGGCCCTTCCTCATCGGGCTCTTCCTGATTTGCGGGCGGCTTTGCGTTTTGCCCGCCTCCGCCGTTGCCGCGGTCGTTGCCGATGCGCACCCCGCCAAGAATCCGGCCGATGGCCTCGCCCACAGGCTTGCCCTTGAGCTTCTTTTGCAGCACGTCGCCGATCTGGTTGATGGTCTTCGACGCCTGCTCAGGGCTTGAAAACATGGACTTGATCTCAGGCTTGAAGGTCGGGCGGTCGAACGGCCCCTCGATGCGGACCGGGATGGAGAGGCCGGCAAGCGAGTTCGCTCCGCCTTTGCCCTCAGGTCCAGCGACGATCTCGGGCTGGGTGAGGAAATCGAGGCTACTCGTCACCACATCGACAGTGCCGCGCCCGGTGACTTTGAGCAGCGGGCTCGTCATCTCAAGGTCGTGAGTCTCGGCCACGCCGCTCGCGATGTTGAAGCTGACGCCGAACGAGCTGAACGTGGTCTTGGCGCCTGGGCCCTGCTCCAGATTCGGCATCTGGCCCGCGCCTACGCCCTGGATGAGCTCGGTCAGATTGATGCCTTCGATCGAGCCGTCGCTGATCTCGATGCTGCCCTGGCCGGCGAGCGAATGCTTGATTTCATCTTCGCTGCCTCCGGTCCCGGTCAATTGCAGAGCCACGTTGGTTTTGCCGGCGAGCAGGTTGAACCTTGCCGCCCCGTTGAGCAGCGGCTGCGCCGAAACGCCGTTCAGTGCGAGATTGCCGGTAAAGGTCGGGACTGGCTTCGAAGCATCGAGGGTGAACTTGCCGCTGCCCTGCCCGTCATAGAGCTGCATGCCGCTCAAGGTCGCGTCTAGCACGCCGTCGCTCAACGTGAGGCTGACCGAGCTCGGCCCGATGGTCATTCGCAAGACCTTCGTTTCGCTCACATTGACATTGACATCGGCGTCGAAGGCCGCCGGCGTGACGTTCGGGGCAGCAGCCCGATCCGCCTTTGGCGATGCGCTTTCCGGTGACGGGGCGGCGCTCTCTCCTTGCGCCTCGCCGCTTTGGGTCGCGGCGCGCTCATTGTCGTCCTTCTCTCCGGACCCGGTGGAAGGCGACGGCTCGGCAGGGGCCGCATTGTCCGTCGCGGGCGGCGCCGACCCCGAGGGCGCTTGAAGCGCAGTCTTGGCGCCGTTGGACGCGAGCAGCGGGTTGAGATCGAGCGTTTCCAGCGCAAGCGCGGCGCGGAGATGCGGCCTTGGGCTCTTCAGAGTGACCACCGCCTGGCCTTGTCCGGTCGCATGGCTCAACGCAAAATGCACCTGGGTGAGGGAGATCTCGCCGGGCCGCCAGGCGACATGGCTCGATAGCTCGCCGCTGCCGACCGCCGCCTCGGCGGGCGGCTCCTTGCGCAGCCAGGCGAGCAGCGAGGGCACAGACTGCGACTTGGCGGTGAGATCGCCTTCGGCGGAGAGGGCCGGCTTGGTCGCAACATTGCCGCCGAAATTGGCGTCGATGGCGTCGGTATTTAGGGCGAGATCGAGCCTTGCCGATCGCGTCTCGAGATCGGCCGGCGAGGTGAGCTTGAGGTCGAAGCCGACGCGGAGGCCCTTCCAATCGAAGTCGCCCTTGGCGGTGAGCGGGTCAACAAGATGGGGCAGGCTCAAATTGGCATTGATCTTTTCGATGCGCCGCTCGGCCCCGTTCTCGTCGTAGATGATGCGGATCGTGCCGTCCTCGATCTCAACGTCGTCGAGCCTGATGTCGCGGCGCGTGGCAGCGAAGGCGGCACCAGCGGCAATGACGCGGAGCGGAACCTCGGCGTGCTCGGGTCGCGAGCCGGCGTCGCCTTGCTGCTCCATGCTGCCGGCCTGCTGTTTGAGCCGCACGGTGAACACCGGGCGCTCCATGACAACGCGCTTGGCATCGACCTCGCGGCTGAACAGCTGACCGAAGCTCACGTCGAGCGCGAGCCGCGCCACTTTCAGATCCGCCATTGCCCGGTTCTCGGGATCGACGATCGTCACCTCGGTAAGCACGATATGCGGGCTCGGCATGAGCAGAACCGAGCTCGAGCCGTTGACGGTCAGCTCGCGTCCGGTCTGCTCCTTGACGCGCGCCGCCACGCGATCGCGAACCGCCGTGGCCGAGATCAGCAGGTTGAACGCGACCAGCGCGAGCACCAGAAGCGCCACGACGCCCGCGCCGATTTTGAGCAGCAGTTTCATTCGCATCAGGCTCAATCCGCCGAGAGAGCGGACCCAAACTGCGGCAATGTCGTGCCGGGAACGCGCCCCCCACTTCCCATCTATGTAGGTGCCGAAGCTGACGACGTGAATGGCCGGTAGCAACGCTTGGCCAGACGCGGGGTAGCGGGTCGAGCTTAGTCCGAGAAATAAGGTGAGAATAGGCCCGTGCCGTGTCGGCCAAGGGGACGGCTTCAGCCTTCAGCACACGAGAATGGCATGGTTATCCCACTCGTAGGGCGAAGTGCGGCGGTCCTCTTCGGGAGTGTCTGACACATCGGTCTCGACCAGCCAGCCCTGCCCGCTCGTCAGGAGGAAGCTTGCTTTGTGCCTGGTGGGCGCAATGCCGCAGCCGTCATTCAGCTCGCAAGAGCCGAGGAACCGGCGGGCGCCGACATCCCAATAGGTGATCAGCCCGCCCTTCGGCGCCGATGCGGCGACAATGTCGCCGCCTGCGTCGGCCGACACCGAGCCGATATAATTCTTGAGCGCGGTCTGCGTGTCGGTCGGCGCCGGCACGATCACCGGCCGCGTCCCCCGGCGGTGAAAGCCGAGCAGCGGCGGCGTGTTGTCTTCAGGCCCGCGATATTGGCAGCCGAAAACCACCGTATCGCCAGCGGCAAGCGCCAGGTGACGGATGGAAAGCTGGTGCAGCTCTGGCGCGAGACTCTGCTCCTCGACAAGATCGCCGTTGGCAAGATCAACATAGACGAGCGAGGGCTTCATGTCGGGAAGGTTCAGCTCGTCGGCGCCGGAGCTGGGGTGGGTTTTGATGCCGCCATTGGCGATCACCATAGTGCGGCCGTCGGCGAGCAGTGCCACGTCATGAGGTTCCATGCCGCGCGCCGGGAGCTCTCCGATCTGGCGATAGCCATCGGTCGCGTCGCGCACGCCGATGATGCCTTGCGCGTTCTGATAGTCGTTCTCGGTGGTGTATAGCAGCTTGCCGTCGGCCGAGTAGACGCCATGGCCGAAGAAATGCCGGTCCGGCTTCGAATGGAACCAGATCGGCTGCCGTCCATCGATCGGGACGGCGACGCCGAAGCGGCCAGGCCTGCGGGCAAACGCCACCCATTCGCCAGAGCCCGGACGAAGCGCGATGTCATGGCCGCGCTCTGGCAACTCGACGGCGCGGACATCGCCGCCACCGAGCGAGAACAACGCCGCTGAATAGGTGCCGCGATCGTCGCGACGGGCGGCGGCGAACAATTCTTCGCTGCTTGCGGCCTTTGCGGCTCGCCAAGGCAAAGCGAGAGATGCGGCGCTGCTCGCCGCACCGATGAGAAGCCCACGGCGGTCGATGATCATGTTCAATCTCCGTCCATGGCGTTGAAACCGAAAGTAAGGCCGGCACCACGCGAGATGATGTCGCCGGCGGTGGTAGCGGCGCTCTTCAACGACACGCGCAAGGCTTCGAGCTTGGCGCGAAGGTCCTCGTTGTGCACTGCCTCGGCGATCGGCCTGTCGATGCCACGCAGCACATCAATGGCATGGTTGAAATCGAAGACGATCGAATCCTCCACGCCAGGGGAGTCGTCGTGCACCACCTGCTCGAAGCCGCCCTTGGCGAACAGCTCACGCACGCTCTGCAGATTGTCGGCCATGTTTGAGAAGCTCAAACCGCTCCGCCAGAAGGGCGCGAGCTGCGGCCTAGCCTGCTCAGAGTTGGCGCCTAGAGCCTTTGCCATCTTCTGATCGCGTACCGTCTCGATGCCGGTGGCGAAGGTCTTAAACAGCTCGAGCGTCACCTCTTTCGAATTGTGATAGGCGCTGTTGGCGGGACTAGGCTGGAGATAGGCCTTGGTGTAAGGCGCGCCGTCCTGCCAACCCGCTGCGATGTCCTTGGCCATGCCGGCAACATTGGCGGCGATGGTCTCAGCGAAGCGGCAGCGGAACGTACCTTCGCCTCCGTCCTTCGCCAGTGCGGCGGCGTCATCGACATAGAGAAGATATTCGAGCGCCGGCAGGCCTTGCAGCGCCACGCTCTTGGTTGAAAGCGACGCGGCTTCGGTGACGCTCTGGTCCTGTTTGCCGAGCGCCTCACGCATCTGGCGTGTGCCAAGGCCCTTGGGATCGGGCCAATAGAAGATGCGCTCGTAACGGTGCTGCTCGGATACTGGACCGAAGCGGATGGGTTCGACCAGGCTCCAGGCTTCCACCGCGGCGGTGAAGGCTTCTTTCGTATCCTTGAGCGCCGCCTCTGACGGCGTCCGGCAGAGCGCCGCGACCGATTGGTTCAGAGCCTTGCTGCTCTTGGCGAGCTGCGCGTAGCCAGGCCTGATGTACTGCTCGAGCGATTGTTTGGCGATGGCGGCATGATCCGCCTTTGCGATGGCGATTGTCGAATAGACGAGTGCGCTGGCAAGGAGCCAAGCCGCCACAGCACCTCTCCCCAGGGGAAAGAGGTCGCGCCGAAGCGATTTGCTTCGGCGCGGGTGAGCGGGAGATCCGAGCCCCCTTACCCCAGCCCTCTCCCCACAGGGGAGAGGGAGATTCCCGGCGAACCTGGTCACAGCGAGTTCACGAAAGCGATCAGGCGCTGCCGGTCCTCTTTGGAGAGCTTGGCGAACTTGTCACGCGAGGCCTGCCCCTCGCCGCCATGCCAGAGAATCGCCTCGGCGAGGCTGCGGGCGCGCCCGTCATGCAGAAACAGCGTATGGCCGTTGACCGTCTCGGTAAGGCCGATGCCCCAGAGCGGCGCCGTGCGCCACTCGCTGCCTGACGCTTCGCCGTCGGGGCGGTTGTCGGCGAGCCCCTCGCCCATGTCGTGCAGCAGGAGATCCGTGTAAGGCCAGATCAGCTGGAGCGAGAGATGCCGCTGACCCGGCGCCTTGCCGGTCACGAATTTTGGCTTATGGCAGCTTGCACAGCCGATCGAATAGAACAGCTCCTTGCCCTTCAGCACCTTTGGGTCTGCGGGATCGCGGCGGGGCGGGACGGCGAGGTTGTGGGAGTAGAACGCGACAAGCTTGAATAGATCGTCGCCAAGTTCGACGTCCTGATATTGCGGCGAATTGCCGTTCGGCGCATCGAGGCACTCCTTCTCGCTTTCGGTGCAGTCGCCTGAGGGTGCGCGGATCATCGTGGTGGAAAGTCCGATATCGCCGTTGGCGGCTTCAGCCGCCTGCTGGTTGATGCTTGGCACGCCGGCCTTCCAACCGAAGCGGCCGAGCATCACCTTGTTCTGCTCCTTCGACCAGACTTGGTTGGGCTTGCCCGAGATGCCGTCCTGATTTGCGTCGTTGGGATCGGCATTGGCGAGGACCTGCTCCTCGGGCACAGCTTCGAGCAGGCCGAGCCCAATCATCGGCGGCGCCACACGTGGGCTCATCATGGTGCCGGGCGCAAGCGGCCCGTAGCCGAGATCGACGATGCTGTAGCCAGGCGCCCTGAGATACACCGTCTCCCCACCGGCAAGCTTCACAGGTTTCTCCTTGTAGTCGATCTTGATCTGGCCCTCGGCCTTGTGACCCTGAATGGAGAGGTCCTGAAGCTGACCGCCATAGGTCGGTTCGGGGATCGAGTTCAGCCGATGGGAGGCGAGCTTCGCCTTTTCCTCATCAGTCTTGGCTAAGACCGAAAGACGCATGAGCATCGAGTGGCTGTCGTCGGGGATGCCCTCGTTCAAGGGCGGGTGGCCTCGTCCGTCCTTCAGATGACAGTTCTGGCAGGCGCGGGAATTAAACAGCGGCCCGAGCCCGTCGGAGGCATCAGTCGAGGCCGGGGCCGAGACCCAGTTCTTGCGGAAGATGGCATTGCCGATCTTGAAGTCGAGCTCGCGCTTGAAATCCATGTTGCCGGAGGAGGCGGAGAAGGCGTTGGCGTTGGTCACGCTTGCCTTGGAGGTCGCGCCGCCGCCGGGCTTGTCCTCGCCCTCCTCGATCTTGGAAAAATCTGTGGCCGTCGCGATGAGACCCGGGATACTCGCGTCGGCGCCGGCGCCAAGGCTCTCCCAGGCGCCGAATATGAGCGGCGCGCCAAGAGCAATCAGCGCGGCGAGCGAGAGCTTGCGCGACAGAATTGGCTTCAGCGATGCTCCGCTCAGTGCTGGGACAACGCGACAGCGGGACTTGGAACGGTTTCGGTGCAATCGGCCTACTTCAGAACCTGACCTCGTCAAAAACTCATGGTCGAACGTGCCCCAAACACAGCCGCATTTTCCACCGCGCCCGTCCCTGAGTCCTTGGGCACGTTGCCGCCGGGCTGCCAGAAGTACTGGAAGTCGGGCTGCAGCGTCCAGCCTTTGGCAAGCTGCATGGTGTAGCAGATCTCAAGCAGCGCCTCGTAGTTGCGCGCGACGGAAAGGTCGGAATCTAGGTCAAATGCGCGCACCCGATCGGAGATGCCGGTATAGGCGAAACCGATGGCGAAGGAGTCGTCGGGCCGCTTCCGGATCATACCTGAGAAGGTGACGCCGCCATCGGCATAGAAGTCGATGAGGTTGCGGTCGGACGGCCCGCCGATGACGCGGCCGAACAGGGCCACGCCCTTGGGGTCTTCGCTCCCGGGCACTCGCCAGATGAGCTGGTCGATGATGCCGTAGAAGCCCCAATCGCTGTCGAGGGGCTTGCCGGGAAGTCCGGTGACGGCCATGAGATTGCCGTCAACATCAAAGCGCTGATGCTCGAAATCGCCGAAATGGTTCCAGCCGCCGAGCTTGATCGTGCCGGCGAACCGGTCCTGATTGTACTTGTAGGCGCCCTCGACCATGAGCAGCGGCGGATCGTCGAGCTCGAAGTCTAGGCCGTTGCTGTTGCACACCTGCGGATCGTCGCTGCCGCATGGCGGAGCAGGGTCTCCGTTGTAGAGGCCGCCGAGAAGCTGGAACTTGTCGTTGGGCGTGACGGCCACACGAACGCCTGGCGTTGCCAGCGGATAGGCCGGACCGCCACTCGGCAAGTCTGCGGCGGTGATCGACGGCCACCCCCAGGTGCCGTTCAAGAAGAACCCGCCGCCTTCCGAAAGAATGAACTCCGTATCTGCGGCGAGCTGACCAACCTTCACCGCGAGCTTGTCGCCGAACATATGCTGCTCGAGCCACAGCTCGAAGATACGGGTGTTGGGCGTGGCCTCGAGGCTGCTCACCGGCATCAGGCTGCCGATGTTGGAGGCTGTGATGCTCTGGCCGTGGATCTGAAAACCCTTGGTGTGGAAGCAAAGGCCTTTCCAGAAGCCGAGCTTGTGCAGGTCGGCGTCGATGGCGACGTCGAGCACGCCATCATATTTGCCGCCCTGCTTGAAGCCGCCGCTGTTGACAAAGGCTTCGCCGTAATAGGTGGCGCTGACGCCAATGCCGCGTTTGGCAAGCGCCGGACGCAACCCGCCGAGGCTGTCCCAGGCCGCCCCGAGCTTCGACAGCAGGCTCTCGTCGGGGATGCCGTTGTCCGGAACATCGCAATCGGTCCGCGCCACGCTTGGCGATGCGGCGAGGCCCGCGGCGAGCATGCCGCCGAGTGCGTTGGCTCGCAGACTTCGGCCCGCCAGCAGCAATGGCCGGATCTCTGGTCTCTTCATAGTCTCAGTCCCCCAACTAGGTATCAGTCTCACGAGTTCATTCAGTCTGCTGCGGGGCTTCTCAACCGGGGCTCTCTTGCAGTGTTATGTTATAACATCATACAACCTTGCTCCGGCAATAGGTCCAAAGTCGACCTATTGCGGGCTGGCCGGCGCCGCGACGCCGGCGGATTTGTTCTCCTCGTTCACCTTGTTCGGATCGTCCAGGCTCTCCGAGCCTTCGAACTTGATCGACTTCAGATCGAGGGCGGCGACGGCACGCTCGATTTCCTTCGTCTGATTGAGAAGGCTGTCCACGACCTTTTGCACGGTCGCGTTGCCCTCCTCATTCCCCTCGCCGATCATCTGGTCGTAGGACTCGACCATGACGCCGCGGCGGTAGAGCTCGCCCATGGCGTCCATGGTGAGTTCGATCTTGGCCCTCACGGCGTTATCGACCTCAGGCGACTTTGCCTTGACGAGATCCGACACGCTCGGGCCCTGCACCACCGAGCCGTCCACCCGGCGATAGCGCCCGACATAGACGTTGCGGATGCCGAGCGCGTCGAAATAGTGCGAGGCGAAGGTGTTGTCGGAGAAGCAGTCATGCTCCTCCTCCGGATCGTGGATCATCAGGCCGAGCTTCATGCGCTCGCCGGCAAGCTCGCCATAAGACAGGCTGCCGAGCCCGGTCAGGATCGCTGTGAGGCCGGCCTCTGGAGTGCCGTCCTCGATGGTCTTGCGCGCTTCGCCGCCTGGCGCCCATTGCGCCGCCATCCAGGCAAGGTCGTCGACCAAGAGGTCGGTGGCAGCGCGGAGATATTGCGCCCGGCGGTCGCAATGGCCGCCGGTGCATTTCTTGGTGTTGTAGTCGCTCGCCGGGCGATTGCCATTGCCTGGCCCGGTGCCGTTCAGGTCCTGGCCCCAGAGTAGAAACTCGACGGCGTGATAGCCGGTTGCGACATTGGCTTCGACGCCGCCAGCCTCCTGCAGCTTGTCGGCGAGCAGCTCCGTGGTAATCTTCGAAGTGTCGATCTTCTTGCCGCCGATGGTGAGCGAGCTATTGGCGATGACATCGGCAGCGTAAAGCTCGTTCTCGGGAGAGTCGGCGCCGTAGGATCCTGACACATAGTCGATCAGGCCCTCGTCGAGCGGCCAGGAATTTACTCTGCCCTCCCAATCGTCGACGATCTTGTTGCCGAAGCGGAAGGCTTCGGTCTGCATATAGGGGATGCGCGCGGCGACCCAGGCGGCGCGAGCTGCGAGCATGTTCTGATCGGTCGGGTCGGCGAGA
>DATFVP010000231.1:0-7299 GCA_035260285.1 Methyloceanibacter sp. | reverse complement strand
TGCAAGGACCGGGACATCATGCGCCACGATCCGCATTTGTTGATCGAAGGCGCGCTGCTCGCGTCCTTCGCCATGCGGGCGCACGTTTCCTACATCTATATCCGCGGCGAGTTCATCCGCGAGCGCGAGGTGTTGCAGGCCGCGATCAACGAGGCTTACGACGCGAAGCTGATCGGCAAGAACAACGTCAACGGCTGGGACTTCGACCTTTATCTGCATCACGGGGCAGGGGCCTATATCTGCGGCGAGGAGACGGCTCTGCTCGAGAGCCTCGAAGGCAAGAAGGGCATGCCGCGGCTGAAGCCGCCGTTCCCGGCCAATGTCGGCCTTTATGGTGCGCCGACCACGGTCAACAACGTCGAGTCGATCGCGGTGGTGCCAGACATCCTGCGCCGTGGCGCGACTTGGTTCGCGGCGCTGGGCAAGCCCAACAACACCGGCACCAAACTGTTCTGCCTATCAGGCCATGTGAACACGCCCTGCAATGTCGAGGAAGAGATGGGCATAGATTTGCGCGAGCTGATCGAGCGCCACGCCGGTGGCGTGCGCGGCGGCTGGGACAATCTGCTCGCCGTCATCCCCGGCGGCTCGTCGGTCCCTTGCATCCCGGCGAGCCAATGCGACAATCTGCCGATGGATTTCGACTCGCTCCGCGACCTGAAGAGCGGGTTGGGCACGGCAGCCGTCATCGTCATGGACAAGTCGACCGACATAATCCGGGCCATCGCCAGACTCTCCTATTTTTACAAGCATGAATCCTGCGGGCAATGCACACCCTGCCGTGAGGGAACCGGCTGGATGTGGCGGGTTCTCGAGCGCATGGCCAAGGGCCAGGCCGAAAAGCGCGAGATCGATATGCTGCTCAACGTGAGCTACCAGGTGGAGGGCCATACCATCTGCGCGCTAGGCGACGCAGCGGCCTGGCCGGTGCAGGGGCTGATACGTCATTTCCGCCACGTCATCGAAGAGCGCATTGACGCGCAAGCGACGAAGCCTCTCGCGCCTTCTGTCCCCGTGGCAGCGGAGTAACCGCGCATGATCTGGTTCTGGGACAACGCTGTGACGCTCGCGAATTTGGTGATGGCAGCGGCAGCCATCGCCGCCCTGATTTACGCGCACCTGCAAATCGCCGAGAACAAGAGGGCCGAGCGCCGCGCCAACGCCAACGAACTGTGGCGGGAGACGCTGCGGCTCGCCTTCGACAATCCGAAGCTGTCCGATCCAACTCTGAAGCTCGCCCGGTTCGACTACGAGGAGCGCACCGTCGACGGCAGCATCGAGCTCTTCCAGAAATACGAGCTCTATGTCGACACCATCCTCAATGCGAGCGAAGAGATCCTCGAGGTCTCGCCGACCAAGGAATGGGACGTGGCGGTCCGCATCCAGCTCAAGCCGCATCGCGACTATTTGCTGTCGCCCTATTTTCAGAAATCTGGCTACCTCGACCAATACGGCCCGAGGTTCCGGACGTTTCTCTACGACGCTCTGAACGATACTCGTTACACGCCGCCAGGGCCGCCAAACGTCGCCAGGATCGACGCGCCAGAAAAGAAGGCAAAGAAGCGTGCCTAAGCTCATTATCGACGGCAAAGAGCACGAGGTGCCGAACGGCATCACTCTGATCCAGGCCTGCGGGCTCGCCGGCATCGAGATTCCGCGTTTCTGCTATCACGAGCGCCTGTCGATAGCCGGCAATTGCCGGATGTGCCTGGTCGAAGTGGCGGGCATGCCGAAGCCGGTGGCCTCTTGCGCCATGAGCGTCAACGATCTCCGGCCAAGCCGCGACGGCACGCCGCCCACCATCATCACCGACTCGCCCGCGGTGAAGAAGGCGCGCGAGGGCGTGCTCGAATTTCTGCTCATCAATCACCCGCTCGACTGCCCGATCTGCGACCAGGGTGGCGAATGCGACCTGCAAGACCAGACCATGGCCTATGGCTTCGACGCCGGCCGCTTCGCCGACAACAAACGCGCGGTCGAGGACAAATATCTGGGGCCTCTGATCGGCACCTACATGACCCGCTGCATTCACTGCACTCGCTGCATCCGTTTCATGACCGAGGTCGCCGGCGTCGAGGAGCTTGGCGCCATTGGCCGTGGCGAGGACATGGAGATCACCACCTATCTCGAGCGCGGCATGATGTCGGAGCTCTCCGGCAATGTTGTGGACCTTTGCCCGGTTGGTGCGCTGACCTCGAAGCCCTACGCCTTCGTCGCCAGGCCCTGGGAACTTACCAAGACCCAGTCGATCGACGTGATGGACGCGCTCGGCTCCAACATTCGTGTCGATAGCCGCGGCCGCGAGGTCCTTCGCTTCCTGCCGCGGGTGAACGACGCCATCAACGAAGAATGGATTTCGGACAAGACGCGCCATGTGTGGGACGGCCTGCGCGTGCAGCGTCTCGACCGGCCTTACCTCAGGTGGAACGGCAAGCTCGAGCCGGTCACCTGGGACGAGGCTTTCCGCGCCATCACTGAAAGACTGCGCGGCATCGACGGCAAACGTTTTGCGGCAATCGTCGGCGATCTTGCCGCTGCCGAAGAGATGTTCGCGCTGCAGGTTCTCGCCGAGCAGCTTGGTTCGCCCAACATCGATTGCCGTCAGGACGGAGCGAAGCTCGATCCAAAACTCGGCCGCGCCACTTATCTGTTCAACGCCACCGTCGAAGGCATCGAGCAGGCCGACGCCGTTCTGCTGATCGGCACCAATCCGCGGGTTGAGGCCCCGGTGCTCAACGCCCGCATCCTCAAGCGCTTCCGTCAGATGCAAGGCCACCTCCCCATCGGCCTGATCGGCACGCAAGCCGACCTCACTTATGTCTATGAGCATCTCGGCGCCGGGCCGGAGTCCCTTGCCGAGCTCGCAAGTGGAGAGCACCCGTTCCTCGAAAAGATCAAGGGCGCCGAGCGGCCGCTCGTGATCGTGGGCCAAGCGGCGCTGGCGCGGCCTGATGGCGCCGCCGTGCTCGCGCTTGCGGCAAAGGCTGCAATGGCAATCGGCGCGGTCAAGCCCGATCTCGGTTGGAATGGCTTCAGCGTGCTGCACACCGCGGCGGCGAGAGTCGCCGGCCTCGACCTTGGCCTCGTGCCAGGAGACGGGGGCAGGCACGTTGACGCGATCCTCGAAGGCGCCACGAAGGGCGAGATCGATGTGATCTATCTCCTAGGCGCCGACGAGATCGATTTGAGCCGGCTTGGCAAGGCCTTCGTCATCTATCAGGGCAGCCATGGCGATCGCGGCGCCCATCGTGCCGATGTCATCCTTCCTGGCGCCGCCTATACCGAGAAGGACGCGATCTACGTCAACACCGAGGGCCGCCCGCAAATGACGGCCCGCGCTGTCTTCCCGCCGGGAGAGGCGCGTGAAGACTGGAAGGTCATCCGGGCTTTGTCAGCCGCGCTCGGCCAGGCTTTGTCGTTCAACACCATCCGCGAACTCCGCGCCAAGCTCTTTGCCGCCTGTCCGCATCTTGCTTTGCTCGACCAGGTCACGCCGGCCGATAGCGACGTTATCGGCAGGCTGGCGGCACAAGACAGCGGCAAGACCGGCAGGGATCGCTTCGGCGTGGCCATCACCGACTTCTATCTGACCAACCCGATTGCGCGGGCGTCGGCGATCATGGCGAGCTTGAGCGCGATGCATGAAGCTGGCGCAGACGAGGCGACCGGCACCCATGGCTGAGTTCTGGTCGAGCTATGGCCTGCCCATCGCCCTCATCATCGGGCAGAGCCTCCTTCTGCTCGTCACTCTGCTGATCGTTGTCGCCTTCCTGCTCTATGCCGACCGCAAAGTGTGGGCGGCGGTGCAGATGCGTCGCGGACCGAACGTGGTTGGACCCTTCGGCCTGCTGCAATCCTTCGCCGATCTGCTCAAATTCGTATTCAAGGAGCCGATCGTCCCAGCCGGTGCCAATAAGGGCATCTTCCTGCTTGCACCTATCGTCACCGCAGGCTTGGCGCTCTCCGCCTGGGCGGTCATTCCCGTTGCCGATGGCTGGGCCGTCGCCAATATCAATGTCGGCGTTCTCTACATCTTCGCCATATCGTCCTTGCAGGTTTACGGCGTGATCATGGCCGGCTGGGCGTCGAACTCTAAATACGCGTTTCTCGCGGCGCTCCGCTCCGCGGCGCAGATGGTCTCCTACGAAGTTTCGATCGGCTTCGTCATCATCACCGTTCTGCTCTGCGCCGGCTCGCTCAATCTCAACGACATCGTCAAGGCGCAAGACAGCGCGCTTGGACTGTTCGGCTGGTACTGGCTTCCGCTGCTGCCGATGTTCGTGGTGTTCTTCGTCTCGGCGCTCGCCGAGACTAACCGCCCGCCGTTCGATCTGCTTGAGGCCGAATCCGAGCTCGTGGCGGGTTTCATGGTCGAATATTCGTCGACTCCCTATATGCTGTTCATGTTGGGGGAATACGTTGCCATCGTGCTGATGTGCGCCCTTGGCACGGTCCTGTTCCTCGGCGGCTGGCTGCCGCTCTTTCCTGTGCCGCCCTTCACCTGGATTCCCGGTGTGATATGGTTTGTCGGGAAGGTCGGCTTCCTGTTCTTCCTGATCGCCATGGTCAAGGCCATGGTCCCCCGTTACCGCTACGACCATCTGATGCGGCTCGGGTGGAAGGTCTTCCTGCCATTGTCGCTCGCCATGGTCGTGATCGTAGCGGCTGCGCTCAAACTTTGGCAGCAGGGAGCATGAGAGGAGACGTGTCGTGAAGCGCTTTGCCGGCACCGCCAAAGCCCTGTTGCTGACCGAGTTCGTCTCGGCCTTCTGGCTCGCCATGAAATATTTCGTGCGGCCAAAGGCCACCATCAACTACCCCTTCGAGCGAGGACCGATCTCGCCGAGATTCCGCGGCGAGCATGCCCTTCGCCGCTACCCCAATGGCGAGGAGCGCTGCATCGCGTGCAAGCTCTGCGAAGCCATCTGCCCGGCGCAGGCCATCACCATCGAGGCGGGTCCTCGCCGTAACGACGGCACGCGCCGCACCACCCGCTACGACATCGACATGGTGAAGTGCATCTATTGCGGCTTTTGCCAGGAGGCCTGCCCGGTCGACGCCATCGTCGAGGGACCGAATTTCGAGTTCGCTACCGAGACGCGCGAGGAACTCTACTACGACAAGAACCGGCTGCTCGCCAATGGAGACCGCTGGGAGCGCGAGATCGCCAAGAATCTGGCGCTCGATGCGCCGTATCGGTGAGCGCTGAGAACCTCGCATGACGCTCAGCACGCTGTTCTTCTATCTGTTTGCCGGGATGTGCGTGGCGTCAGCCTTCATGGTGATCGCCGTGAAGAACCCGGTGCACGCCGTGCTCTTCCTCATCCTCGCCTTCTTCAATGCGGCCGGCCTCTTTGTGCTGCTCGGTGCCGAGTTCCTCGCCATGATCCTGGTCGTGGTTTATGTCGGCGCCGTGCTCGTCCTGTTCCTGTTCGTGGTGATGATGCTCGATGTCGACTTTGCCGTGCTCAGGGCAGGCTTCCTCAAATATCTGCCGGTCGGCGCCACCATTGGCGTTCTGCTTCTTGTCGAGCTGATCCTGATTCTCGTGGCCTGGGTGACGGCGCCTGACATCACCGTGCAGGCACCAACGCCGCCGGTCTCGCAAATGAGCAACACCGCGGCGCTTGGGCAGATCCTCTACACCAAATACGCCTATCTGTTCGAAGGAGCGGGCCTGATCCTGCTGGTCGCCATGATCGGCGCCATTGTGCTCACTTTGCATCACAAGCGCGACGTGAAGCGTCAGTCCGTCGCCCGTCAGGTCGAACGCACCCGCGAACGCGCCGTCGAGGTGGTCGAGGTGGAGACGGGGAGGGGGCTCACATGACCATCGGCCTCTCCCATTACCTCACCGTCGCCGCTATCCTGTTCACGCTTGGTATTTTCGGCATCTTCCTCAACCGCAAGAACGTCATCGTCATCTTGATGAGCGTCGAGCTGATGCTGCTGGCGGTGAACCTCAATCTCGTCGCCTTTTCCGCGTTTCACCACGATCTCGTGGGCCAGATCTTCGCCCTCATCGTGCTGACCGTTGCCGCCGCCGAGGCGGCAATAGGCCTCGCCATCATCGTCGTTTATTTCCGCAACCGCGGCACCATCGATGTCGCCGAAATCGATCTTCTGAAAGGCTAAAAGCGCGTCGATGTATCAGGCCATCGTCTTTCTCCCGCTGATCGGGGCGATCATTGCCGGCTTCTTCGGAAGGCTGATCGGCGCCCGAGCGAGCGAGGTGATCACCTCGAGCCTCGTGCTGGTCACCATGCCTCTCGCCTGGTTTGCGCTCTACCAGGTCGGCATGGAAGGTCATGAGGCGCGCATCGAGCTCTCCCGCTTCATCGATTCAGGCGAGCTGCAAACCTCCTGGGCGCTCCGCATCGACACGCTCACCGCCGTGATGCTGGTGGTGGTGACCACGGTCTCGGGCCTCGTGCACCTCTACTCCATCGGCTACATGGAAGACGACCCGCACCGGCCGCGCTTCTTCGCCTATCTCTCTCTGTTCACCTTCGCCATGCTGGCGCTGGTGACGGCCGACAACCTCGTGCAGCTGTTCTTCGGCTGGGAGGGCGTCGGCCTGATGAGCTACCTCCTCATTGGCTTCTGGTACCACCGGCCCTCGGCCAACGAGGCAGCCATCAAGGCCTTCATCGTCAATCGCGTCGGCGATTTCGGCTTTGCGCTCGGCATCTTCGCCACTTTCACCGTTTTCAACACCGTCCAGTACGACACTATCTTTGCCTCAGCCCCCGACCAGGTCGGGAAGACCATGCAGTTTCTGGGGATGCAGGTGGATGGGCTGACCCTGATTTGCCTGTTGCTGTTCATGGGCGCCATGGGCAAGTCGGCGCAGTTCCTGCTGCACACCTGGCTGCCGGATGCCATGGAAGGCCCGACGCCAGTCTCGGCCCTGATCCACGCCGCGACCATGGTCACCGCCGGCGTGTTCTTGGTGGCGCGACTCTCACCGCTCTTCGAGCTGGCGCCCGTCGCGCTTGGCGTCGTCACCTTCTTTGGCGCCACCACGGCCTTCTTTGCCGCCACGGTGGGCCTCGTGCAGAACGACATCAAGCGGGTCGTCGCCTATTCGACCTGCTCGCAGCTTGGCTACATGTTCGTGGCCGAGGGCGTCGGCAACTACGGCGCCGGCATGTTTCATCTCTTCACCCATGCTTTTTTCAAAGCGCTGCTGTTCTTGGGCGCCGGCGCCGTGATCCACGCGCTGCACCATGAGCAGGACATGCGCCGCATGGGCGCCTTGCGCAAGGTTCTGCCCTTCACCTGGGCGATGATGCTGAT
>DATFVP010000230.1:0-15112 GCA_035260285.1 Methyloceanibacter sp. | reverse complement strand
TAAAGCATAGTTGCGGATTAAACTTTTTTTAGCCCTAAAAATTCGTTAACGATAGAAGAGCGGGGGAAAATGCGTCTCGGGGCCACTTTCGGTGTAAATTCAATCCGAAAGGCTGCGCTTACCGCAACGACGCCCGCGCCGCTGGCGACGTCGTTCGAGTGCACGGCGCAAGTTTTCTCAAGGTTAGTCTGTGCGAGGGACGCGTGATGGCGCAAGAACAAGCGAAAACTCCGCTTGCGGGACCTGCAGCTGGGGGCGCAGGCGATAATCCATTTGACATCAAAGAGTCATCGGCAGGCGACATACCGGACGCCTCGTTCACCACGCTTGATCAGCCTTCGGGCAGTGAGGGCCAGAAGAAGCCTTCTCTTGCCGAGCGGCTCCGGGCCGAGCAGCAGCGAAAGACGCCGGACCCCAAGATGGATGAGCCCAAGACTGCCGAACTTGGCGATGCCGCCGCAGCATCAGGCGCAAAGGCAACCGGGCGGCGGCGCCCAGCGGGCCCGCCACCGCGCCGGATGGCAACAGCAGCCGCCAACGACGATCTGCCCTCGATCGGCGGCTTGATCTTCGCCCTGCAGCAGAAGCCGTCCAAGTCTCCGTTTCTCGTCGCCCTGGCTGCGTCGCTGGTCTGGTTCGTCGTCGGCGGCTTTTTCGCCTATGGACTGATCTCGACCCAGGTTGCGGGGCCCGGCGGTCTGTCCGATCTCCTCGCCAACCCGTCGGCGCTCACCGCCGCCCTCACCATTCTCGTCCCCATCGCAATTTTCTGGTTCCTCGCGCTGCTCGTGTGGCGCGCCCAGGAATTGCGGTTGATGGCTTCGGCCATGACCGAGGTTGCGGTGCGCCTGGCGGAGCCTGACAAGCTGGCCGAGCAGTCGGTCGCCTCACTGGGCCAGACTATCCGCCGGCAGGTCGCCGCGATGAACGATGCCATCTCGCGCGCCATTGGACGCGCCGGCGAGCTCGAAGCTCTCGTGCACAACGAGGTCGCGGCGCTCGAGCGCTCTTACAGCGACAACGAGCTCCGCGTCCGCGGGCTGATCAGCGAGCTAGCGAGCGAGCGCGAGGCGCTCTCCAACAACAGCCAGAGGGTAAGCGAGTCCTTGCGCGGCGTGGGTCAGGAGATCGCCCGCAACCTTTCCGCGGCGAGCTCGAGCATCGACCAGAAGCTCGCCGAGCGCGGTATGCAATTGACCGAGCTTCTCGTCGCCCGCAGCAACGAAGCCGCCGACCAGGTTGAGCGCGCGCAAAGCAAGGTGCACGAACACATGCCGATCCTGCTCGAGCGGCTCGGCCAGGAGCAGGAACGGCTCGGCCAAGTCATCGAAGGTGCCGCGCGCAACCTGTCGGCGCTCGAAGTCGCGGTCAGCCAACGGACAAGCTCGCTCGACCACACCTTGAGGGAACGCACCGAAGCGTTGACCACCACCCTCGCCTCGCGGATCAATGCGCTGGAGACGACGGTGGCACACGGCGCCCTCATTCTCGACAAGACGCTGAAAGACCGCACCGACGCCTTCGCCGCCTCCATTGGCCAGGGCGCGGTTGGGCTCGACGGCATCTTGAAGGAGCGCACCAAACTTCTCGCCATCTCGATCAGTGAGGAATCGGCAAACCTTGACAAGACTATGAAGGACCGCACGGAGGCCTTTGCCACGCTTGTAGGTCAAGGGGCCATCGGCCTCGACAAGACACTGAAGGACCGCACCGATGCCTTCGCCGCTCTCGTCGGCCAGAGCGCCATCGGCCTCGACACCGTCATGAGGGAGCGCACTAAGCTGTTGGCAGCTTCCGTTAGCGAGCAGTCGGCGGCGCTCGACAAGACGCTGAAAGAGCGCACTGAGGCCTTCGTGACCACGGTCGGTCACGGTGCCCTTGGACTTGACCGCTTGCTCAAGGACCGCACCGAAGCCTTTGCCGCCACCGTCGGCGAGCAGGCCACGGGGCTGGACAAGACTCTCCAGGATCGCAGCGAGCAGCTGATCACACTGGTCGGCCAAGGCTCGGCAATCCTCGACAAGACGCTGAAGGAGCGCACCGAGACGCTCGCGACGACACTCGGGGCTGGCGCCGGAGCGATCGACCGGTCGCTGAAGGAGCGCATCCAACAATTGGCCAGCTCGATCGGCCAAGGAACCGAGGCACTCGACCGGACGCTGCAGGGCCACGGCGAGGCGTTCAACGCCGCCCTCGCCCATCAGGCGGCCGTGCTCGGCCAGTCGCTTAGGGAGCGCACGGAGGCCTTTGCCTCAGCGATCAATCAGGGGGCGATCTCGCTCGACCGCACGCTTGCCGACCGTTCGGAAGCCTTCACCAACTCGCTCGCCGATCGCAGCAAGGCCGTCGCGTTAGCCATCGGCGAGCATACCGCAGCCATGGACAAGCAGCTCGCCGACCGCACGCACGAGGTCACCACCTCGCTCACCGAGCGCTTGCAGTCGATCGACAATGCCTTCGGCCAACGCGCTGGCGAGATCGACCGCGTGCTCGCCGAGCACGCCCGCGCCGTCGAGGCTACGTTCGGCCGGCAGGCATCGCATCTCAACGAGCTGCTCGCCAGCAACTCGATCATGATCAAACAGACCGCCGACCAGGTTGGAGCTCAGTCCAAGGAAGCGATTGGCGTGCTCACGGCGCAGACCCATGCCTTGCGCGAGGTGTCGAGCGGACTGCTCGAGCAAATCCACAACCTGACCCAGCGCTTCGAGAACCAGGGGCAGGCGATCCTCACCGCAGCCAAGGCCCTCGATTCGTCGAACACCAAGATCGACTCGATCCTGGAGAGCCGGCATCAGGCCATCATCGGCCTGTTGCATGCCGTCAACACCAAGGGTGCCGATCTCGACAACATGATGCGGTCCTATGCCGGCATGGTGGAGAATGCGCTCTCCAACGCCGAGACTCGCGCCAAGCAAGTCGGATCGGCGCTCGCCCGCGACACGGCTGGCCAGGCGCAGCAGGCGCTGTCGCAGATCGAGCGCCTTCGCGAAGAGGCGCAAGCCCACACCGCGCGCGCGGTGGGCGATCTCAAATCGAGCTTCGAGACGGTCATCACCCAGATCGGCCGTCAACTGGAGCAGATGCGCGGGCAGTTCGACAACGCATCGCGCGGCATGCGCGACGCCGCGCAAAAGACAGCGACCGACCTCGACTCGCTGCGCCAGGAGATGCAGCGGCGGATGGAAGGTCTGCCGCAGCAGACGGCACAGGCCACGGCGGCGATCCGCAAGGCGCTTTCCGATCAGCTCAAGGAAATCGAGGCGATCACGCCGGTGCTGACGCGGCCGCAAATCGGAAGCGGCCCCGAGCCCTACCGGCAGGCGCAATTGCCGCCGCGGCGGGAATCCTTCCGCGACGAAGGTCACGAGCCGGAGTTCGATGACGGCCGTGGCCGGCAGGCCGGCGGCGCCCCACTCGACCTCGGGGCGGTCGCAGGCAGCCTCTCACAGCAGATGTCGGCTGCCGCGCACCCCGAGCGGCGCGGTCCAGGCGGCCAAGCTCAATCCGAGTTCCGTCAGCCTGAGCGCCGCCGCGAAGGGGGGGGATGGTCGGTCGGCGATCTTTTGACCAACGCAGATGCGCCGGGTTATCCGCCGCAGCGGCCTGACCCCTTTGCCCCGCGGGCGCCAAGGCCGCAAGCGGCAGGCGGGGGCCAGGGTCTCCGCCTCGACGAGATCGCGCGCGCCATCGATCGCCGCACCGCGGACCAGGTTTGGCAGCGCTTCCGCGCCGGGGAGCGCGGCGTGCTTGGGCGCCACCTCTACAGCGTCGACGGCCAGCAAACATTCGACGAGATCAGCCAGCGCTATGATCGCGACGGCGAATTCCGCGCCACGGTCGATCGCTATATCGGCGACTTCGAGCGCCTGTTGCGCGATGCCGAGCAGAGCGACCCCAGCGTCATGCAGAGCTACATGACCTCTGAGACGGGGCGCGTATATCTGCTGCTCGCTCACGCCAGCGGCCGCCTGCACTAGCAAAGCCGCGCCTCCAATCCATGCCCGGCCTTGTGCCGAGCATCCACGTCTTTGCACATAGACCTAAGACGTGGATGGCCGGGACAAGCCCGGCCATGACGTCAGAGAAAGCCTATGAAACCTAGCGGCGGGCGGACACCCAGGTGGAGGTGTCTTGCAGGACCTCAGTCAACGCCTGGTTCAGCGCGGCGACGCCGGCAGTCGGCGTGTCGTTCGCCGACGCCACGCGGGTCGAGAAGCCCTTTGATGCCACGACCTTGGACGAATTGTTGTCAATCAGCTTGGCGAAGATGTCGACGTCGGCGGCCGGCCTGCTTTTGGTGGTATCGACCTGGAACGACCTGATCTCCATGGAGAGTGAATAGTCGCCGTCGACGCGATCGCTGCTGCTGGTCACGGCCTTGACCGCACCTGAATTCTGCAGCGTCTCGATGGTGCGCACCTGCACGAGATGCGGCAGCCGGTCGCTCCACGCCGCGCCCTTGTAGTAGGAAATCTGGTCGGCGCGCGGACGCACCATGATGCGGTCGGTATCCAGCGCGTGCACGGATGTCGGCTCATTGACGACGAGCTGATACCTTGCTGGCTTGGCTGCCGCCGCAAAGGAGCGTGGCGCGATGAGATCGTAGGTCGTGGGGGCAGCGCTGCCGCCTAGCGCACAGCCGGCGAGCCCCAGGCAAATCAAGCCTGTTGCATATATCGGTGCCGACCGAGACATGATCCGATCGCCCCCTGTCCTGTCAGATTGCACACCCTCGTTGAAGTACCCTCGGGGTGTGTCAATTGCCTCGCGGATTGTATTCCGGGACTTGACTTCCACCAAGCAAAAAGCTCTTGGGATTAGCCTCGAATTTCTCAAGAACGCTGTTGAGTGTTGCCGCCGCGCGACGCCCCTCCCGCATGAAATTCCCGAATTCCTGCAGACTATCCTTTGCAGTGCGGGTCAGGCTATCAAGATTATCCCCCAGCGATACTTCAAGCTTTCCAGATAAGTCCTTGAAGGACTGAGCGCCCTCCTGAACATTGGTAATGGTCTTCGAGATGTCCCCCTTGCGCTGATCCAGCATGGTGGTCACGTTTTCCACATTGGTCAGCGTTTTGTGGATCGATTCTTGGTTCTCGGCCACGAGATCATTGAGCCTCAGCAACAAGGCATTGGCGTTGTTCATGACGGCAGGCGCCGCGTCGAGCAGACCCTGGCCTCCTCCCCGGTCGGCGGCAATCACCGGAATCGGGTTCTCCGCCGACGCCACGAGGAAGGGCGAATCAGGGGTGCCAGCGGAGATCTGAATGCCTGTGCCGCCGGTCAGCCCCAGCGACTGCATGCCGGCGTGAGAGTTCTCGCGCACCGGCGTGTCGGCATGAACGCTGATGAGCACCTGCACTTTGCGGGCGTCGGCCGGATCGAGCTGCATCGACTGAACCTCGCCGACCTTGATGCCGTTGAAGCCGACGCTCGAACCCGTGGTTAGCCCCGCCACGGATCCGTCGAACACAATGAAGTAGCGCTTGCCGCCACCCGAGAGATTGGTCATCCAGAACACGAAGATGAAGGCGAGCGCGAGGACGCCGAGGACGAAGCCGCCGATCATCAGATAATTAGCTTTGGTTTCCATAAGGCCGGTTCCTCAGACCACGAGCCGCCTTGGCTGCTCGCCTGATTGCGCCGCGCGCGCCCGCTCACCGCAGAAATATTCCTTGATCCAGGGGTGATTGGGTTGGCGCTGCAGCTCGATCGGAGAGCCAGTCCGCACGATGCGCTTGTCGGCCAGCACGGCAACCCTCTCGCATACCGTGAAGATGGTATCAAGGTCGTGGGTGACCATATACACCGTTAAGCCAAGCGTCTGTTGTAGCTTGTGAATCAGGTGGTCGAAGTCAGCGGCGCCGATCGGGTCCAGGCCTGCGGTCGGCTCATCGAGGAAGACGATCTCAGGGTCGAGGGCAAGGGCTCGCGCGAGTCCCGCTCGCTTGCGCATGCCGCCCGAGAGCTCCGAGGGGTATTTATGCGCGGCCTCAGGCGGCAGTCCGACCATGGCGAGCTTGAGAAAGGCAAGGTCGTCCATCATCGCTTGCGGCAATTGAAGATGCTCCCGCATCGGCACCTGGATGTTCTGCAGAACGGTCAGCGAGGAGAACAACGCCCCATCCTGGAACAGGATGCCCCAGCGGCTCTCGATGTCGACGCGATCCTGCGGTGTCAGAGTTTTGGCGTTGCGGCCGAACAACTCGACCTCGCCCATGTCGGGTTTGACCAGCCCGGTGATGACGCGGAGCAGCACCGACTTGCCCTGGCCGGAGCCGCCGACAATGGCGAGGATCTCGCCGCGATAGACGTCAAGATTGAGCCCGTCCCATATCTGATAGCCGCCGAAGCTCTTGGCGAGCCCGCGGACGCTGATCAAGACCTCTCGGCCGTTTTGCAAGGTCACATCCCGATCGCTGACAAAAACATGGCGAACACGGCGTCCAGAATTATCACCAGGAAGATCGCCTTGACCACGGCGCTGGTCACATGCGTGCCGAGAGATTCGGCGCTGCCCTCTACCTTCATGCCTTCGAGACAGCCGACAAGGCCAATGATCAGCGCGGCGAAGGGCGCCTTGATCATGCCGGCCATGAAGTGCTGGAAGTCGACGGCGTCGTGCAGCTTGTCGATATAGGTGGAGACGTCGAGGCCGAGCACGGCCATGGCCATCACGCCGCCGCCGATCAGGCCGGTGATGTCGCCGAGGAATGTCAAGAGCGGCAGCGCCACGACCAGCGCGAGCACGCGCGGCAGCACGAGCGTATCCATGGGATCGATGCCGAGCGTGCGCATGGCGTCGATCTCCTCGCGCATCTTCATCGAGCCGATCTCAGCGGTGAAGGCCGAGCCCGAGCGGCCGGCCACCATAATGGCGGTGAGCAGGATGCCCACCTCGCGAAGCGCCAGGATGGCCACCATGTTGACGGCGAACGGCTCGGCGCCGAACGGCTTCAGCTGCACCACGCCTTGCTGCATGACCACGGCGCCGATCAAAAAACAGATCAGCGCGATGATCGGCACGGCGCGCAAGCCTGCGTGGTCCAGATGATGCACGAAGGATTTGGGGCGGAAGCGCCAGGGCTGCATGAGCATACGGGCGAAGGCCGATGTTACCTCGCCAAGAAAGCTCGTGAGCTGGATGGCGTCGGACCATACGCCGGTAAGCGCCTTGGTCACGTCCTCGGTAAGCTGCAGGACGGCGCCGGTCTGCTTGATCTTCGGCCGCTCGGCGCTGCCGCGCTTGTGCACTTCCTCGATGAGGATGCGGAAGCTTTCGGTGGCTCCGGCATAGCGGGTGCGCAAGCCCCCAGCCTCCCAAGACGCAGCCGTTCGCTGCAACAGCCAGGCGCCTGCCGTGTCGATCTCGGCGATGCCGGCAATATCCATCTCGCCGGTGAACTCGGGCGTCGGCGGGATTGGTACGCGCAGGCGCTTGAGTGCTGCGTCGAGCTTGGTGGCCTCGGCTACGGTCCAGGCGCCGCTTGCGATCAGGCGAAACGTCGTGCCCCTGAGCTCGACGCGAAAGCCTGGCGCGCGCGCTTGCGTGGAGAGGCTGAGCGTATGGTCGCGTTTCAGCATGAAGCCTAGCCCGAATGACGCCGTTTCTTCGGAGAGCGGCTTGTTTTGACCGAAAAAGCCGGAGAAAGAAAGGCGTTATGCTGCCCCCGGGAGACGCGCATGAGGCGGGCTAGAGAGTTGAGCGTGAGCGTCGAGCGCTGGCCGATCAGGGGCGGATTCACCATTTCGCGGGGCTCGAAGCACGAGGCCGTAGTGGTGGTGGCAACGATCCATGACGGCGCTTATCACGCCCGAGGCGAATGCGTGCCCTACGCCCGCTATGGCGAGAGTGTCGCGAGCGTGGTTCAGGCGATCGAAGCTTGCAGGCCGGCGATCGTGCAAGGCCTGGACCGCGCAGACCTTCAGGCCCTGCTCCCGGCTGGCGCCGCGCGGAACGCGCTTGACTGCGCGCTATGGGACCTCGAAGCGAAGAGGCTGGGCACGAGCGCGGCGGCGCTTGAGGGTCTCGCACCACTGCGCGCGGTCGAGACGGCCTTCACCATCTCGCTCGCATCGCCTGAGGAGATGGCGGCGCGGGCGCGAGATGCGGCAAGCTATCCTCTGCTCAAGCTCAAGCTTGGCGGCGATGGTGACGAGGAGCGGCTTGCCGCCGTTCGTGAAGAAGCTGTCCCCAATGCGAGGCTGATCGCCGATGCCAACGAGGCGTGGCGTGCGTCGAACCTCGAGCGTCTGCTGGAGTCGGCAAAGGCAGCTCGCGTCGAGCTGATCGAGCAGCCCCTGCCTACCGGCGATGACGCGGCTTTGGAGCACCTAGCCCGCGCTGTTCCGGTATGCGCCGACGAGTCGGTGCATGACCGGACGTCGCTCGCAACCATCGCCAAGCGCTACGACGCGGTGAACATCAAGCTCGACAAAGCCGGAGGCCTGACAGAGGCACTCGCCACCGCGGCGGAAGCGCGAAGGCTCGGGCTCAAGATCATGGTGGGATGCATGGTGGCGACCTCGCTCGCCATGGCCCCTGCCCTGCTGCTCGCGCAAGACGCCGACTTCGTCGACCTAGACGGGCCGCTGCTGCTCGAGCGCGACCGTGTCCCAGGCCTCGCCTACAGCTCAGGCACGGTCATGCCGGCGCCTACAGCGCTCTGGGGCTGAACCTGGATGGGACCGACCACGCGCTCGCCGCGCCAGCGCCGCATCAGAAAGACGGCACAAGCCGTGCCGACCAAAGCGAGCAGCGCCATGACGGCGTAGGCCTCGCCGCCGAGCACCCGAGATAAAGAGGCCCGCAGGCAATGGTCGCGAATCCGAGAACGAGGCCGGCGACCACCGCGGCATACAAACCTTGAGCGGTCGCGCCGCGGTCCTCAGGCACGGCCTGACTCAAGAAATAGATCGCGGCGAGATGCGCGGCTCCAAAGCTCATGGCGTGCAGGCATTGCAATAGTGCCGTCGCCCAGAGCGGCGGATCGAAGGCCATCAGCCCCCAGCGAACCGAAGCTGCGGCGCCAGCGGCAAACAGCACTCTGCCGGCGCCCCACTTGGCGAGGATCGGCCCTGAGACGGCAAAGAGCGCGATCTCGGCGATGACGCCTAGCGCCCACAGCGCGCCGATGGTGCCGTCGGCAAAACCTTGCGCCCGCCAATGCAGCGTGCCGAAGGCATAATAGAGGGCGTGGCTCGCCTGGATCATGCTCGCCGCGAGCAGGAACAACAGGAACGACGGTGAATGCGCGAGCTTGGCCGTGCCGGCGAGGCTGATGCGGCGCAGCACGGGCGGACTTGGCGAGGCCCTGCTCGTAATGTCGCGCGGCAAGACGTAGACGCCAATGATCATCAGAGACGTGGCGATCACCAGCATCGGCATCACCGAGACAGCGCCGACCTGGCCGATGACGAGCCCTGCGCCGAAGCTTGCCAGGATGAAGCTGCCTGAGCCCCAGAGCCGCACCCGTCCGTAGTCGAGGCCTTCGCTGCGCACGCCGCTCACCGCCGCGGCCTCGATCATTGGTCCAGTTGAAGGCGAGCAGCAGCGTGGCAAGCAGCATCTGCCAAAAGCCGCCAGAGGCCCAGAGGAGCAGGAACGACAGAAGCGTTCCCCAGGCGAGAACGATGAGAACGGTGCGGCGCGCGCCAGACCAATCGGCGGCAAAGCTGATTGCCGGCGTGAACAGGATGCGGGCGAAGAGCGGCGCAGCCAGCAACAGAGCGATCGCGTCCTCGTCGAGGTCGCGCCAATGCAGCCACACCGGCATGTATGGCAGGTAGCACCCGACGACGAGGAACAATGCGGCGTAGAGGAAGGCGAGGCGCCAGGCGAGCGGGGTGACTTCAAAGCGCGCCAGACCCGGCATCTAAGGCCAGCCAATCTCTCTCGAATTGCCCTTCAAGCTGATGGCCTTACCCCAGCCCTGCCGGCCTCGCCACCATCTCGGAAATGCCTCGGAAATCCCTGGATTCAGCCATTTGGCTCAAAATTTTTTTTCGCAAAGTCTTTCCGAGACTTAGCTGTTTAGGCGCCAGATTTTTGTGGGAGGTTCTTGAAGTTTAACGGGTCGCTAACCATTTCTGGGAGGACGCGAGATCCCCCAAGCGTCCCCCAAACTGACGCATGAGAGTGAGACGGCCCGGTTTCCCCCCAACCGGGCCGTTTTCTTTTGCCGATTACGGCGCCAGCGCCGCCGCCGCTCGGGCAGCTTGCGGTGGTGGGCGATGAGCACATTATCGATGAACTGTCGCGTCGAATTCTCCCAGCTGTAACGGAGCGCATGCGCCCGGGCGGCGCGCCGGTCGAGCGAAAGCGCCGCAAGCGCAGCAGCATTCAGATCCCAATCCATGGCGCCGACGTCGGGCTCGGTGAGAACGTCCTTGGGCCCGCTCGCCGGAAAGGCCGCGACCGGAACACCGCTTGCCAGGGCCTCGAGCAGGACGAGGCCGAAAGTGTCGGTGAGGCTCGGAAACACGAAGACATCGGACGAGGCGTAGGCGCGAGCAAGCTCTTCGCCTTCCAAGGGGCCTGCGAACAACGCGTCAGGATAACGCCGGGCGAGCTCGGCTGCTTGCGGGCCGCTTCCCACCAGCACCTTGCGGCCAGGCAGATCGAGGTCGAGGAAGGCCTTGATGTTCTTCTCAACGGCAATGCGGCCGACATAGAGGAAAACCGGCTTCTCCCCGAATAGGCGGACTTTCCGCGGCCGGAACAGCTCGGTATCCACGCCACGTGACCAGCGCATCAGCCGCTCGAAGCCGCGGGCGTGAAGATCATCCTCGATCGATTGCGTGGCGACGAAGGTGCCGGCGGCGCCGTTGTGGAAGCGCCGCTGCAAGGCATAGCACCAGGACTCTGGCACAGGCAGCCTGGCCGAGACATATTCGGGAAAGCGCGTGTGATAGCTCGTGGTGAAAGGCCATTTGGTCTTGCGGCAATAGCGCCTCGTCATCAGACCGATAGGACCCTCCGTGGCGATATGGATGAAATCAGGCTTGGCTTTTTCGATATGCGCAGCAATGGCGCCTGGGCCCGCAAGGGACAGGCGAATTTCCGGATAGGTTGGACAGGGGAGCGTGCGGAAGTCGGCTGGCGTGAGGAAGACGATTTCGAAGCCAAGCTTGCCTGCCTCCACGGCCAGCCGCTCATAGGTGCGGACCACCCCATTCACCTGGGGATGCCAGGCGTCGGTCGCGATGAGCACGCGCATCAAGCGGCAGCCTCAAGCTCCTCGATGGGGCTTTCGACCCTACTCGTGCTTATCGGATGGGGCGACCAGCGGATGATCTCGAACAGCCCATCTTCGGTCTCACCCACCGCGGTGCAGCTTTCGACCCAATCGCCGGTGTTGATGTAGAGCACGTCGCCGACCTGGCGCATGGCGGCATGATGGATGTGGCCGCAGATCACGCCTTGCGCTCCATACTTGCGGGCTTCGGCGGCGAGCGCCGCCTCGAACTCGCCGATATAGTTCACCGCCCGCTTCATCTTGTGCTTGAGATAAGCAGAGAGCGACCAATAGGGCATGCCGAACCAGCGGCGAACGGCGTTGAAATGGGTGTTGGCCCAGAGCGCCAGCTCGTAGCTCCAATCGCCGAACAGAGCGAGCCATTTGGCGTAGCGCACCACCACGTCGAACTCATCGCCATGCATGACGAGATATCGCCTGCCGTCGGCGCCGACATGCATGGCGTTGCGCTCGATAGAAATGCCACCGAACCTCGCGCCGCAATAGTCGCGCATGGCCTCGTCGTGATTGCCCGGAATGAATATGAGGTCATTGCCCTTGCGCACGCGGCGGAGCAGCTTCTGCAGCACGTCGTTGTGGGCTTGCGGCCAATAGGCGCCGCGCTTGATGCGCCAGAAATCGACGATGTCGCCAACGAGATAGATGCGGTCCGCGTCGGTGTCGCGCAGAAAATCGAGGAAGGCCTCGGCCTGGCAGGCCTTGGTGCCTAGATGCAAGTCCGAGACAAAAAGAGTGCGGTATCGCTTCGTCCCGGAATGCTGCACGTCATGGATGTCCGTTCTCATTTCTAAGAATCCGGACCTAAAGTGATTTTGTTTCAGGCTTGTGACAAAACACGCCACACCGTTAACGGATGCCATGGACGCGTTGAGGGTGAAGGAGCGGCTAGAGACGGCGCTCGGCGCGACGGTGACGGCGCTTGCACCGATGCCGGTCGGCTTTGGCCTTATCGGCTTCAAGGTCGATCTCGCCGACGCGCTGAGGCTCGCGGTCAAGACGCGGCAGTCGGCACGAGTCGATCTTCGCCTTGAGGGCTACATGCTCGGCGAGCTCGCCCGCCTTTCGACGCTGCCGGTCCCCGCTGTCCACCTCTCCGAGCCGGACCTCCTCGTCATGGACTTCATCGAGACCGACGGCCGCGGCATCACGCCTCAAGTCGAGCGCCACGCCGCGGAGCTGATCGCGGCCTTGCATGCGGTGCCACGCCCCACCTTCGGCTATGAGCGTGACACGCTGATCGGGGCGCTACCGCAGCCGAACCCCGAGATGGACCGATGGATCCCGTTCTTCCGCGATCACCGGCTGCTCGCCATGGCACGGGCGGCCGAGGCTGAAGGAAGACTACCGGCCAAGCTCCGCATCAGGCTTGAGCGCCTGGCTGAACGGCTCGACATTTATCTCGCCGAGCCCCGGCACCCCAGCCTGCTGCATGGCGATTTGTGGACGGGGAACGTGCTGGTGCGCGGGCAGCGAATTGCCGGCTTCGTCGATCCGGCGATTTATTGCGGGCACCCCGAGATCGAGCTCGCCTTCACGACCATGTTCGAAACGTTCGGGCCGGCTTTCTTCGAGACCTATGAGTCTCTGCTCCCTTTGGAACCAGGCTTTCACGAGCTGCGGTCAGGCCTCTATAAGCTCTACCCGACGCTCGTACATGTGAGGTTGTTCGGGTCGGCCTATCTTCCGCCGATCGAGCGGACGTTGGCGCAGCTTGGCCTGTGACGCAAAAAAGAACCGGCCCGGGATACCCGGGCCGGTCTTCCCTGCGAAACGAGCCGAACTCCAAAGGCATTGCCTTTTAGATGGGCTCTGGCTCGCCCCCCCATTTTGTTCCTAAGCCGCTAGTGTCGAAGATCAGGTTCCCTCAAGATCTCGCGCGCTTCAGTCTCTCTTACGCTTCTGGCGTCTGGCCCCCGGCCCCACCGTCGTCGTGCTAAAAAAGCTAGCCTAGCGCCAGCCGTTCATTCAACATTGGACAAGGATGCTGACGCAAAAGGAGCGGCACCTGTGGCCGAAATGCAAAAATACTGGACGACCCGGCTCTGCCTGCTCGAGCTGAGGCGATTTTATATAGTAATTTCAATTTTGTAGATTGATGCGGCAAGCCTCTCGCCGCTGGCTGTCCCACGCTCAACTCTACGGCGTAGAAAGTCACAATTGACCGATTGTGGCGAAATCTTTGCAGGCCTCTGTGGCCCTTCCGCAACGCAGCATGGTTGAGTTGCCCGAAAGCCCCGAAACTGATTCTCTCGAACGCGCCGCGCAACTAGCGGTGCAACGACACGCTCGCTGCCGGACGATAGGTGCCGGTGTCCTCATTGAGCTGCACGATGTTGATCTCGAGGCCCGCGTCGGAAACATTGAGGCTCAAGCGGCCGGAGAATTTGTCGCCGGAGATCCGGGCATGGATCAAGTCGTCCTTCGCCGTCCCGGTTACGCCGCCGTTGGCATCGTAGGTCTTCTCGTTCCAGGAGCCTCTGATCTTTCCGCTCTTGTCGGTGAGCTTGAGAGTGGCGTCGATCCTGTAGTCGGTGCCGGCGCAGCGCAGGTCCTGAGTGAGGTTGCTGCCGGTCACCTTGTAGGTCGCCTTGCAGGCGACCTTCACGGGATCGCCCTTCGCCGGCGTGACCGTTCCGCCGCCCTTCCAATCGCCGCTCAGCTTATCGAAAGGATTGCCGGCCGGGTCTGCAGCCTCCCCCAAGCCTGGCAGAGCCAGGGCCGTAGCAAGGATGAGCGCCGCGAACGGCATGGCCCAATGGGCCGGCGACCAAAACAAGCGATATCCCATTAGTATCCCTCTGTTTGGGAAGGCCAAAATTGGCCTGGGAACGAACCTTTATAGCAGCGTTGCCGCCGCTTGCGACCCTAGTGCATCATGCAAAAAAAACGAGTTAGGGGAAAGATCAATGAAACTGTTGCGTTACGGCGAGCGTGGGGCAGAAAAGCCTGGAATTCTGGACCCTCAAGGCGTTATTCGCGACCTCTCAAGCGTGGTGAAGGACATCGCCGGCGAGGCGCTCGGACCAGAGGGGTTAAAGCGCATCAAGGGCCTCGAACTCGGCAGCCTACCGGCGGTCAAAGGCCGTCCGCGCCTCGGACCTCCCATCGCCATGGTGCCGAAGTTTCTCGGCATCGGACTGAACTACCGGGACCATGCTGAAGAAACCGGCATGCCTATTCCCGAGGCGCCCATCGTCTTTGCCAAGGCCACATCGTGCATCTCAGGCCCCGACGATCCGATCCTCACGCCTAAGGGCTGGCAGCGCATGGATTTCGAGGTCGAGCTCGCGTTCGCCATTGGCCGTGTGGCGAAGAACGTCTCTGAAGCCGACGCACTATCCTACGTGGCGGGCTACATGATCGCCGACGACGTGTCGGAGCGAAGCCTGCAAAAGGGCGGTCCAGGCGAATGGATCAAAGCCAAAAGCTATGACAGCTTCGGGCCTCTCGGGCCGTGGCTTGTCACCAAGGATGAGGTTCCGGACCCCCAGGCGATGGGGCTCGCGCTCGACCTCAACGGCACGCGCATGCAGACCGGCAACACCTCCACCATGATCTTCAGTGTTGCGCATCTCGTCAGCTATATCAGCCACTTCATGACACTGATGCCCGGCGATGTGATCACAACCGGCACACCGCCCGGCGTCGGCATGGCGCGGAACCCGCGGGTGTTCCTGAAGGAAGGCGACCAGATTACGCTCACGGTCGAGGGGCTCGGGGAACAACGCCATACGGTCGTCGCCGAGGCTTAGCGCCCCTGTTCGCGTCCCGGCCGAGGATTAGCGCCCCCGTTCGTCGTCCCACCAATCGTGGAAATGGTGCAGCGGGCCCCTGCCCTGGCCCGAGCCCAC
>DATFVP010000229.1:0-2108 GCA_035260285.1 Methyloceanibacter sp. | reverse complement strand
TCTTCACCTGACATGGCCAGGCGAGTGTGCCACGGTGGCGGAATCCGCGCCAGTGAGGCGCCGCGCAAGCGGCCGCTTCTTTGACCGTGCGCAAGGCGCCATCTGGTCTTTCCATTGCGCCGGGTTTATCGTCTTGGCGGCCAGGGTGAGTGCTCTTAGACTTGAGCATTGCCGATCTTCATTTATGCTTGTCGATGGCGTGCTGGCGCGGGCACTGCCCTGAGGGACTGGCCAGAGCCGAAGTGAAGAGCCATGACGTCTAGATCGAACGCTGCTCCCGGGCGTTTTGGCCTGCTCGATGTGGTCGTCCTCATCGCCATGGCCGTGACCGCAACCGCCTTTGCCGCCGGTCTCATCATCAATTCCGGTATCGACATGATGGCCGGAATCATCGCAGGGGCAGCGCTGTTTGTCGTTATGGCGTCCTCGCAATACGTGATTACCCGCCAGGCCCGCTCCGCCACCGTCGCCGGGCGCCTGGACGAGCTCGAAGAAGCCCTTGTCGTCCTCGACGGCGATCTGCAGCGCATCGATCAGGTGGAGGACGATGTGGCGCGGCTCGATCTCTTGACCGACCGGGTCGAGCGGCTCGACCAGGCTATCTCCGAATATGGCGGCGGTGCGCCGGCGACTGGCGTGAGCGGCCCGGTTGTCGACCGCCTAACGCAAGACGTGGAGCAATTACGCGGCCGCCTCGATGTGCTGCGCACGGATTTCGCGGCACAGACGAGGGCGCAGCGCGACGAGATCGGCGCCGAGCTCAAATCGCTGGAAGGCTTGATCAAGGACCTTTCGCGCGAGTTAATGGCGGCGTCTCCGGCTTTCGCCGCAGCGGCCACCGAGGATTTCACCGAGACCTCCGACCTCCCGCTGCGGCTTGAGGAGCGCTTGGAGCGCGTGAGCCTCGCCGATCTCGGCCACCAGCCGGCCGTCCAGGATGATGTAGTTAATGAGCTTGCCGCCGATGACAGCCCTACCGGCGAGACGGTCGTGGTCACCGAGCAAACCGTGGTTTTCGTCACCGAGCCTGAGCCGGTCGCCGATGAAGTCGTCGTGCCGGAAACCGCCGAGGCTCCCGCCGAGGCCGCTCCCGGCGACGCCGTGCTGCGAGATTTGCGCGACGCTATCGAAGGGAACCGGATCGAACTCTATCTCCAGCCGATCGTGACCTTGCCCGACCGCAAGCTCCGTTTTTATGACGCCTCGACCCGCGTTCGCACCGGCGACGACGCGTTCATGCCGACGGGCGACTATCTGCAGCTCGCCGAGCGCGAGCACCTCTTGCCCCGCATCGACAATGTGATGCTGGTCAAATGCGTGCAGCTGCTGCGCCGTCTGGGACCGGAGTCGCGGCTTAAGGGCGTGTTCTGCAATCTCTCGGCCCAGTCGCTGCTCGACCACGATTTCTTCCCCGAACTCGTCGAGTTCATGGAGGAGAACAGCACCCTTGCCGACAACCTCACCTTCCAACTGAGCCAGCGCGCTGTGCTCGATCTCGGCGCCGATGAGCTCGCCGGTCTCAAGACCCTTGGCAAGCTTGGCTTCGTGTTCTCTCTCGACCACGTCGCCGATCTCGACGTCGATTTCGCTGCTCTCCGCGATCACTTTTTCCGCTACGTCAAGATCGAGGCAAAAACCTTGCTGCACGACATGGCGGAAGCGGGGGCAAGTATCCCTGCTGCCGACATGACGAGCTATCTCGACCGCTTCGATCTCAAGCTGATCGCTGAGAGGGTCGACGACGAGGCGAGCCTCGAGCGCCTGATGGACTATGGCGTCGATCTTGCGGAAGGCGATCTCTTCGCGGGGCCAAGGCCGGTGACCCCCGAGATGTTCCGCGAGCTTACCGAGGCCGACGCGGCGTAAGCGCCGTCACCCTTTAGGCGACGGCGCCTGTTGCTCGCAGCCTGAAGCTACTTGCGCTCTTCCTGTTGGATCTCCTTGTTCTCGCTGTCGCCGCCGCCTTCGGGTTTGGCCTTCATCTCCCCTTCAGGCTTGGGCTCGTCGCCTGGCGTTGCCTCGGTGGGGCCGCCTGGGACGCCGTTGGTGGCCTCAGGATCGAGCAGATTCTCCACTTCGGGGTTCTCCTCGTCTGCGGCGAGGATGGT
>DATFVP010000228.1:0-2705 GCA_035260285.1 Methyloceanibacter sp. | reverse complement strand
GCCGTCCTAGATGCCAAAGGGCCGCTGCCGTCCATGCGGGCAAATTGATGATGACATCACCCGCCATTCCACGCGCCTTCGTGCACCCCTCATAGTCGCCGGAAAGAAAGCGACTGGTGACCTCATACCCCCACATCGTGGGGGTTGGCACCAGCGACAGATCGAAGGCGATGCGGGCGAGCTTCTTGGCCTCATGGAAGCTTGCGGAAAATGCATGGGCCAGAGACGCCGACATGAGCGTCCATGGATCGCCGTCGTTGAGCTGGCATGCGAGATCGAAATGCGTCGGCGCCTGCTCGTATTGCTTGGACATCATGTACGCCCAGCCGAGCGCGAGGTGGGCTCGGGAATCCAGGGGATCGAGACGAACTGCCATGCGACCCAATTCAAGGGTTTCCTTCTCGCGCTCTGAGCTTCGATAGACTCCAGGTTGGGTGATGTGCATCAGATTGTTGATCTGCGCCAGGCTACTGTAAGCCGATGAGAAATTTGGCGCGTCGTAAACGGTATCTCGGAACAGTTGCTCGGCACTCTTCCATTTGTCCGAACGGAAGCCGGTGATGACAGCTTGGCCGCGAAGCCAACGGTCGTAAGCATCAAGCGAGACGTCAGGTTGATTGGACAGGCGATTGAGCCGCTCTTGCGAGATATGGACGTTCAGCGCCGTGGCGATGCGACGCACAACATTTTGCTGCGTCTCGAACCATCGCTGCAAGACGAGCTCGAAGGTGCCGGTCCAGATAAAGACCGCGTTTTCGCTTTCCTTCAGCGTCAGCACCAGCTGAACCGTCGACTTGGTCTGAAACGCCGTGGCTTGGATATCATAGTCGGAAGAGGCGGCTAGGCCGGCGCTTGCCGCGCCGCGCTGTGTCGAGCGATCGGTGATGAACCACTCGCGAAAGCGAACCAGCGAAGCCACGAGGTGGTGACGAAAGCCATGCACCAAGTGAATGAGCTCGGGGCTGACGCCATCGACCCGAAACGAGTCGAGCGCCAGCGCGATTTTCGCCGGTTGCGCCGGGGTTGGCCGAGGTGCGGCCGGGCGCGGCGGCGGACCCGAGCGCTCGATCGCACCCGTCTTAATTTCGGCGACCAGCTGTTGGGTTGCAGCCGACGGCTCCATGTCGTAGTCCGCACCGAGCAGATCCCACAGGGATTTGTAGACGCGAAGGGCGCCGGAGATGTCGCCCAGTTCCGCGCGGAAGCGCATCAGGGTGCGGCAGGCTTCTTCGTGCGTTGGATCGAGGTTGAGAATGGCCTGGGCAAAATCGCTCCTCGCCGGCTCGCCCAGGCTTTGCTGGCGCAATCCGCTCTCAAGCGCCCGTACCAGCCGCTCGTGCAGGATCTGTCGCTTTGCGCGCAGCCAATCTTGGAAGGACGGGTCTAGATCATCAAGGCCGGCGAGCAATGTCTCGCTCAACCGATGCGAACTGAGGAGCAGGGAGTGCGCTTGGCCCTTCGCTTCTGCCTGTTCGAGAATTGAGTCAACGTCAACCTCAACCTGGCGCCGATCAAGCTCAACGGTAAGCTTTTCGGCGAGCAAACCGCGGTAGCCGATCTCATCGAATTCGCGTTTCAGCAGATAAATGCTCTGCCGTAGCGATATCCGCGCCTTGTCTTCGGGGACATCACTCCAAAAACGGCCGACGAGCATGTCTCGTGAGCAGGCGCCCTCGAGCGCAAGGAATGCCAGAATCCCCTGTGTTTTGCGCTGGTTCAGCCTGACTTCCTGGCCGCCATAAAGGACGACCATCCCGCCCAGCAGGGAGATCGAAAGAATTTTGCGACTGGTCCGCTTGCGGCTCATGCGTGCGCTCGTTGAGCGAGGATCATAGTGAGGGAGATTTTTTCCGTCCATCCGCCACAGGCGCGAAGCGGAGGCGCCTCGCCCTGCCGGCGCCTCGGCGCCGGCAGGACGGCGTCGCTTGCCATGCCGTCGCTTACCGATTCCAGGAACGTCCGTGCATGGTTGCTTGCGGCATCCGAGTTCTGGCGTCGTGGACACAGGAGCCCCGGCGTGCAGCTGGTTGGGATGTCGCGCTGCAGTCGGCGCTTGGGGCGGCCCCGACCGCTCGCAAAGCGACGCGGGCCCGTGACGTGGCTGGCGCCGGCCCGATTAAGGGGTGCGGGCAGGACGCCGGGCACGAGCCCCACCTGCCTTGGCTCGATCGTATGGGCAGCCCTGACGCGCACGACAATTCCGACCGATCAGCGAGCCGGCCGGTCTTGGCTGGTCAGGCGCGAGGCGCCTGCAAGCGCGAAAACGCCTGGATCCGAGGCAAGACAGAACGGCGCGGCGGCCCGGATCGGAGCCGTCCCAGCGATGATGCGCCGCCGAATTGTCGCGACGGCTCCACGGGGCTACAACTAAAGCGCGGGGTGGTTTGTCGAGAACAGGGGGATCGCTTGCTGTTCGTCGAGAGATTGGAGGCGCACCGGCACGCCGTCGAGGCGCGGCTGACCCATCTTCTCGCTGCCAGGCGGAGCGGCCCGCCGGCGGCTGCCCGTCTGGTCGAGGCGATGCGCTATGCCACACTCGGGGGCGGCAAACGCTTTCGGCCGTTCCTGGTCATCGAGGCGGCCGCGCTCTTCGGCGTGCCACAAACCGAGGCGCTGGACACGGCGGCCGCCGTCGAATGCGTGCATTGCTATTCGCTGGTGCACGATGATCTGCCCGCCATGGACAATGATGACTTCCGCCGCGG
>DATFVP010000227.1:0-2377 GCA_035260285.1 Methyloceanibacter sp. | reverse complement strand
GCCGCAATCAATGGCGGACGTCACGTGGCGCCGTCCTTCGCCGGCGACACCATCTATGCCTGGAGCGAGGTCACCGACAAAGCCGAGCTTCCAGGCCGCAACGATATGGGCGCGCTGCGCTTGCGCCTGTTTGCGGTGAAGGACCGGAATTGCGCTGACTTCCCTGGGCAAAAGGCCGATGGGAGTTACGAGGACGGCGTCGTACTCGATCTCGATTGCTGGGTGGCTTTGCCGCGGTAGCACCACGCTCCGTCATCCCGGCGAAAGCCGGGATCCAGCCTTTGATTCACACTTCGCGTGTTGGATTCCGGCTTGTGCCGGAATGACGATGGCGGGGTAAAGGGAGGAACTAATGCAACGCAATTTTACCTTTGCCGGGATGCTTCTCGTTGGGCTCGCCATTGCTTCGCCTGCGCTTGCCGTCGACAAGGCCTCGGCCGTGCTCAATGACAAGGACGGCAAAAAGGTGGGCAAGGTCGAGCTCACCGATACGCCGAGCGGCGTTCTGATGCGGCTCACGCTGGATGGAATTCCGCCAGGCGATCATGCCATCCATGTGCATGCGGTCGGCAAATGCGAGCCGCCCGATTTCAAATCGGCGGGGCCGCATTTCAATCCTGACGAGACCAAGCATGGGCTCACGAATGCGGAAGGGCCTCACGCCGGCGACATGCCCAACCTGCATGTGCCTGACAGCGGCATGCTCACGGTCGAGGTGCTGAACGAGATGGTGACGCTCGATGCCGAACCCGCGCTGCTCGATAAAGACGGCTCGGCCCTCGTGGTTCATGCAGCTGCCGACGACTATCAGACCGACCCCGCCGGCAATGCCGGAGACCGCATCGCCTGCGGCGTGGTCACCGAGTAATATCCTCCCTCTGCAAGGGGCGAGGCCGAGCCCACGACCAAAGGCCACATCCGGTTTGATTGCCCCCGACGGGGTCGGTAGTTTATGAGTGGACAAAGACGTTCGACCTCCTGGCCGGCAAGACATCCCCATGGGCAACACAAATACGCAAGCGCAGCGGCCGCTTTCGCCGCATCTGCAGATTTACCGGCCGATGCTGACCATGATGATGTCGATCGCCCATCGCATCTCTGGGGTAGGCAACGCGGTCGGCTTTCTCCTGCTCACCTGGTGGCTGGTCGCCGTCAGCTCAGGGCCTGAGGCCTATGCCACGGTGAACGATTTCTTCGGCAGCATCTTCGGCCGCTTCCTGTTGTTCCTGTTCAGTTGGAGCCTCATCCATCACATGCTCGGCGGTATCCGCCATTTGATCTGGGACACCGGTCGCGGCCTCGACAAAGTGAGCATCGAGATCTTCGCCTGGGGAACGATCATTGGCTCGACGGTGCTGACCATTCTCGTCTGGTTCGCCGGCTACTGGCTGAGGGGAGGCGCATAACCATGGCCACGCCACTTGCCAAAGCGCGCGGCCTTGGCGCGGCCCATCGCGGCACCGAGACCTTCTGGCGCCAAAGGATTACGGCGGTCGCCAACGTGCCGCTCGTGATCTTTCTCATTCTCTCGATCGTCACCCATATCGGCGCTGACTATCAGACTATTCGGACCTATCTCGCGCAGCCGGTCGTGGCGATCGCCATGCTTGCACTGGTGATCTCGGCTTCGATCCATATGCGTATCGGGTTGAAAGAGATCATCGTAGATTATGTGCAAGGCGAGGGCGCCAAGGTCGTCGCGATCTTGCTCACCAGCTTCTTTGCGGCCGCCGTCGGCCTTGCATGTACGTTCGCGCTCGTGAAAATCAGTCTCGGAAGCTAGCCGATATGCCGCAAGACGCTACGCCAGATCACGCCCCGAACATCAACGGACGCGCCTATCCAATCATCGACCACACCTATGACGTGGTGGTGGTCGGCGCCGGCGGCGCAGGGTTGCGCGCCGTGGTCGGCGCGAGCGAGGCAGGCTTGCGCACCGCCTGCATCACCAAGGTGTTCCCCACCCGCTCGCATACCGTTGCGGCGCAAGGCGGGATTGCCGCAGCGCTCGGCAATATGGGTCCGGACGACTGGCGCTGGCACATGTACGACACGGTCAAGGGCTCAGACTGGCTCGGCGACCAGGACGCCATCGAATATCTCTGCAAGAGCGCGCCCGAAGCCGTCTACGAGCTCGAACATTGGGGCGTGCCCTTCTCGCGCAACGATGAGGGCAAGATCCTGCAGCGGGCCTTCGGCGGCATGACCACCAATTTCGGCAAGGGGCCGGCCTTGCGCACCTGCGCCGCCGCCGACCGCACCGGGCATGCCATGCTGCACACCATGTACGGCCAGGCGCTGCGCCACTCGGCCGAGTTCTTCATCGAATATTTCGTCATCGATCTGATCATGGACGATGAGGGGCGCTGCCGCGGCG
>DATFVP010000226.1:0-9614 GCA_035260285.1 Methyloceanibacter sp. | reverse complement strand
CCTTCGGCGAAATGGATCTCCGGGCGATTCCGCCACAGCATCAAAATGTCCCTCTGCTCCGGCCCATAGAATTTGCGGAAGTGAAGCAGCGGCAGATCGGGCGCATAGGGCGCGCAGTCCTCGGGCGTCATATAGGCGTCGAACAACTGCACGCGCACCGCGTCGGAGGCATCGGCCTCGAGGCTCGCGACGAAGCTTGGCAAGTCGCCGGTGACACGCTCGTCGGGGTCGAAGCAGAACATCCAGTCATGCGGCAGCTCGGACCGCGCCATTTCGAGCAGGAGCCCTCGATGCCGCCCCTCAGCGAGCTTCCGCGCGGCGACGTCCTTCTCCCAAGATTGGTTGACGACGATCAAGGCGACCTTGGGATGCTTGCGCAGGATGTCGACCGTATCGTCGGTGCTCGCATCGTCATAGGCGATGATGGCATCGACTTGGCTAGCGAGATAGTCGAGCGTGTCGGGAAGGATCAGCGCCTCGTTGCGGATGCGCGTCATCGCCACGAGCCGATGCTTGCGCCCGAGCAGCACCTCGTTGCCCTTGATGACCTGCTCGGATTCGCGGAGCTGCCAGTTGGACGCGGGCGCCGCCATATCGCGCGAGTCCGCGGTCAAAATCCGAATCTTGCGAAGAGCGCCGCGATCCAGATCAGCGCCGCGAGCGCGATGGCGAAGAACACCGCCGCAGAGCCGAGGTCCTTCGTCACGCGGATCGCTGCGTGCAATTCCGGCTGCACGTGATTGCACAGCCGCTCGATCGCGGTGTTGAGAAACTCGACCGCGAGCAGAAACAAGAGGCTGCCGATCAGCGCGACCCAAATCCACAGATTGGTGGCGATGAGAAAGGACAGCGGAACGGCGATCAAGGTGATTGCGACTTCCTGCTTGATTGCGGCTTCGGTGCCGAGCCCTTCGCGCAAGCCGCCCACCGTATTCCACAATGCCGCCCAGATGCGGGCGATGCCGCCGCGGCCGGGAAGCGCTGCCTGCGCACGGAAATGCTTGTAGTCGGTGTTCTTCGAGGGATGCGGCGGCTTCATGGGCCCGCTCAAGCGGCCGTCAGCCGCCGCAGCACGTCCTCCGCCACATCGAAATTGGCGTAGACTTGCTGCACATCGTCCAACTCTTCCAGCGCATCGATCATCCGCAACAGCTTCTGCCCGGTTTCCTCGTCGATCGGCACTTCGGATTTCGGCCGCCACATGATCTGCACATTGCGCGGCTCACCGAAGCGCGCCTCGAGCGCCTTGGCCACCTGATGCAGCTGATCCGGGTTGCAGTAGACGACATGGCCCTCATCGCTTGATTCGCAGTCGTCGGCGCCGGCTTCGATCGCCGCCTCGAGCATCTGATCAGCCGTTGCCTTGGCGGCATCGAACTCAATGGCGCCGAGCTTGTCGAAATTGAACGAAACGGCACCCGTCTCGCCGAGATTGCCGCCGAACTTGGTGAAGATCGAGCGCACCTCGCTCGCCGTGCGGTTGCGGTTGTCGGTGAGCGCCTCGACGATCACGCCGACGCCGCCGGCGCCGAAGCCCTCGTAGCGCACCTCCTCGTAATTGGCGCCGCCCGCCTCCTGGCTCTTCTTGATGGCCCGCTCGATATTGTCCTTTGGCATGTTCTGGGCGCGTGCTGCCTGAACCGCGGTCCTGAGCCGAGGGTTCATGGCGGGGTCCGGCATGCCCATCTTCGCCGCGGCGGTGATTTCGCGGCCGAGCTTGGAAAAGACCTTGGAGCGCTTCTTGTCCTGGGCGCCCTTGCGGAATTGGATGTTCTTGAATTTCGAATGGCCAGCCATTGAAAGCCCTATTGGTTACCGGCTTTAAGCATAGCGGTGCCGCTTATACGGGCGGGGACGCGCAAAATCCATAGCCGCCGGCGGAAGCCCGCCTCAAGGCCCGGCGTTAACAAAGCCTTAACCCTATTGGCTCGACAAGACAGGTTTGGGCGATTTCACTTTCAGGGGGGCAAAAATGTCGAGCATTACGGAAGTGACCACCACGCAGATGGTTGGAGGCGCTGAGCAAACGCCAAGACTTTCGGAGCTCTGCGGCGACGCTGCGAAGCACGTGGCGCAGGCCCGCATCGCGTTGTTCAGCGAAAAGGTCGACGCCGACGGTGCGCTAGCCCATCTCGACCAGGCGATCTTCCTCCTCCAGCGCCTATCGGCCCATAGCCGGGCGATGGGTCTCAACGGCTCCCAGAAGCTGCGGACCGCTTAGGACCTGGCTGGCGCGATCACGCCGGCGAGGACGCCCGCACCCAGAATTTCGGCTCGGCTTGCGACAACCTGCCGCCCTGTCTGATCGGCCCGATCGCAGTGGCGAGGCCCGTGGCGTCGTCGACCTCGATGCCGACACCCGAAACGGTAGCCTCGCCGAGCGCCGGCTGAAACCGGCCGTTGGGAATTTTGGTGAGGAAGCGCGAAAGGGGCTCTTCCTTGTTCATGCCAAGCACCGAGTCGTAATCGCCGCACATGCCGACATCGCTGATATAGGCAGTACCCCGGTTGAGGATCTGCTCGTCTGCCGTGGGCACGTGGGTGTGGGTGCCGATCACCGCGCTCGCGCGCCCGTCGACGAAAAAGCCCATCGCCTGCTTCTCCGAGGTGGCCTCGGCATGGAAATCGATGAGGCTCGCGTCGGCGCCGCGTTTGAGCCCGCAAGCCTCGATCTCGCGGTCGACGGCGCGGAAGGGGTCGTCCAGGTCGCCCATGAACACGCGACCCATGGCGTTGATCACGAGCACGTCGGCGCCGTTCGCCGCCTTGAACAGGCCGGCACCGCGTCCTGGTGCGCCTTGCGGAAAATTGATCGGCCTGAGCAGGCGATCGTGCCGCTCGATGAAGATCAGCGTCTCGCGCTGATCCCAGACATGGTTGCCTGTGGTCACCACATCGGCGCCAGCGTCGAGAAGCTCGGTCAGAATCTGCTCGGTAATGCCGAACCCGCCGGCGGCGTTCTCGCCATTGACCACCACGAAATGCGCGCCGTAGCGCGTGCGCAAGCGTGGCAGCGACTCGATGACTGCCATCCGGCCCGATCGGCCGACCACGTCACCGAGAAAGAGAATCCGCATCCTTGCCGCCGATCCCAAAGAACCGAGACGGGCCTGGAGGCAGGCCCGATTAAGGGTGAATAGCCCAAACCCTCATTGTCCCGCCAGCATTGCCGGCCGGGCTGCTCAAGCCTTTGCCTAAGGTTTTGGCGCGCTTCAGTTGGGAAGTGGCGGGTCTCCTCGCAAAAAATTGTAGCGAGGCCGCGATGGCCGTCGGGGCGTAGATCCCTGGTGTCCCTACTAATGTAGGTGGGCGCCGAATGTCGGAGACCACGGTCCCCGTCAGGGTCAGCTCCCATAGGATCTTATAGGGCCCGGGGAATAGTGCCCCTAACGCACCTCGCAGCCCGCCAATTGCGACTATAGCTCGTGTCGCGTGGCGAAACTATCGCCGCGTCGAAGCCTGACCGGCGAAGCGCTGGCTCAGCTGCTCGATGCGGTCGGCCGCGGCGCTGATCGTGTCGGCAAGATCGGCGCGCAGCAATTTCGAGGATTCATCGGCCGACGACCGGTCGTGGCGGAGCTCGGCCATGGCGCCTTTCAACTCCTGAAGCTGACGCCTTGCCTCCCACAGCTCATCGGTCACCATCAAAGACGCCATGAGGATCAGTCGGTCGTCGCCGACCTGGCCGAATTTGTGCTTCATCGTTTCCATGTGGGAGCCGAGATATTCGGAGAGCGCAATCAGGTGCGCCTCCTCCCCCTCCCCGCATTCAAGGCGATAGGTGCGGCCGTTGAGCGTGACGCTGACCTGTCCCATGAGTGTCCCCTAATATTCTGCCCCCTTTGCGGGCACCATGTCCCGCAAGGTCCCCATCACCACTTCCAGCCGGCCCGATACTTCGCTGTTGGCATCCTCGAGCCGCCGGGCACGGCTACGCTCGTGGTCGAGCTCGGCGGCAAGCCGGTCGCGCTCCGAGGTGAGCCGATTGCGCTCATCAGTCAACGAGCGCAGCTGCTCCTTGAGCTTGGCGGTTGAATCCCGATCTTCGAAAAGCTGACCCAGGAAGCGCTCGAGGCTGTCGAGTGAAGCGCCGAACCGCGCCAGAGCCTGTTGCAAAGCGTCAGCTTGGGCCATCACGAGCTATGTCCCCTCACTGCGGTCGGCTTTGCCGCGGTGGACGGCGTGGCGATCTTCGGCTCCCTCGACTGGGCGACCATGTGACAATGTGGTGAACGTCGCGCCAATGGTCAACAAGCAGTTGCTCCCTACTTTCACCCCCGACGTTGACCGACGGGTGGCGGCCGGGGCCGCGATTGACACTGCCGCGGCCAGCGTGATTTGAGACGGGTACTGACAATACCGCACCATTGCGCAGAGAAAGGCAAGCGGATGCTGCAAAATGGCTGAAGCAAGGCCTTCCTGTCGGCTGTATCTCACGCTTCCGGCGACACGTTCGCCTATGATCGAACGATTCTTAGCCGAAGTCATCGAGGCGACGGACGTGGCCTGCGTCTTGTTTTGCCAGGAGGGGACCGTCGAGTCCGACCCCGCTCTTGATCTCAGGCTGCGCGAGCTGACGCTGGCCCACGACGTGGCCTTGCTCGTTGAGAACGACGCCGCGCGCGCTGAGCGCATCGGCGCTGATGGCGTCCATCTCCCCGCAGACGCAGCACTTTACGGACAGGCGCGAGAGCACCTTGGTCAACGCGCGATCGTTGGCGTTGGTTGCAACAAAAGTCGCCATGAGGCCATGCTGTTGGCCGAGCTTGGTGCGGATTATGTTGCATTCGGTCCGACCGTCGCGGCCTCGGACCGCGAGCTTGAGGAACGTGCCGCCCTGATTGCCTGGTGGTCGGAGATTTTTGTCGTGCCTTCCGTCGCCTGGAACGTCGAAACGCCGGAGGAGGCCGCAGATCTTGCCCGCCTCGGGGCCAATTTCGTGGCCCTTGCCCCATCAATTTGGCAGGCCGAAGACGCTGCGGTAACGATTGCCAGGATATGTGCGGGCTTGCGAGGAGCGAGGAGTGCCGCGTGAAGGGAACGGCCGCCTTCCAATGCCTTTCGCTCGCAGCCTGCGTGATCGGCTGCAGCACAATTTCGGTGCGGGCTGCTGAAAGTCCTTCCTTCACCGCCTACTCCCATGGACAATACATGACGGCGCGAAAGCTTGCCGAGCGTGAAGCCGCGCAAGGCTCGAAGGAGGCCTACACTCTACTTGGCGAAATCTACGAGGAGGGGCTCGGCGTCGCACAGGACTACAAGAAGGCTGCCGACGCGTACCGCAAAGGCGCCGAGCTCGGCGACGCCAATGCCCAGTTCTCTCTCGGCATCCTTTCTCTGGACGGCCAGGGCGTGAAGAAGGACGAAAACGTCGCCGCCAATCTTTTCGAGAAGGCCGCCAAGAGCGGCCATGCCATGGCCCAATATAACCTTGCCCTCATCTACCTCGAAGGCAAGGGACGCCCCACTGACGAGGCGAAAGCATTCGAATGGATGCAGAAGGCCGCGGCTCAGAACCTGCCCGCGGCACAATACGACCTTGGCGGCTTCTATCAATTCGGGCGCGGCGTGACCAAGGACCGGGCGAAAGCCGCAGAATGGACTGGCAAGGCCGCGGAGGCGGGCGTCCCTGAAGCCCAGGTCGAATATGGCGTGATGCTGTTCAAGGGCGAGGGCGTCGCCGTCGATGAGCAGCGTGCCGCCAAGATGTTTCGGATGTCGGCCGAAAAGGGCAATGCTGTGGCCCAGAACCGGCTCGCCCGCCTTTATGCCAATGGAGTGGCCGTGGGTCCTGCCGATCCGGTCCAGGCCGCCAAATGGCATCTTCTCGCCCGCGAGGCGGGCGTCGCCGATTTCACACTCGACATCCTGCTCGCCAAGCTCACGCCAGAGCAGCGCGCCGCCGCCGACAAGGCGGCCAAGGATTGGCGCGAGGGGCATCTCTCCGAATGACTGCGCGCCCTTGACAGCAGCAGGGCCTTAAGTCCTTAAAGGCGGGCCACTCGAAATCAATCAATTTTCGCGAGCCTTCATGAAAATCAATGGCAACGAGATTCGCCCGGGCAACGTGATTCAGCACAAAGGCGGGCTGTGGGTCGTGGTCAAAACGCAAGCCGTGAAGCCGGGCAAGGGTCCGGCCTACGCACAGGTCGAGCTGAAGAACGTCATCGACGGCACCAAGCTTAACGAGCGCTTCCGCTCTTCCGAGACGGTCGAGCGCGTGCGGCTCGAGCAGAACGACTATCAGTTCCTCTACGCCCAGGGCGACATGCTCGTGTTCATGGACGCTGACACCTACGACCAGATCGAGCTTCCAGCGGAATTCCTGGAGGAGCGCGCGGCGTTCCTGCAAGAGGGCATGAAGGTGACGGTGGAGAGCCATGAAGGCAAGCCAATCGGCGTCGCCATCCCCGAGCAGGTGACCCTCGAAGTGGTCGAGGCCGATCCTGTGGTGAAGGGCCAGACCGCCGCCTCGTCCTACAAGCCCGCGAAGCTCGAGAACGGCGTGCGCATCCTGGTGCCGCCTTTCGTCGTCGCCGGCGAGCGCGTGGTGGTCGACACCAACGAGCTCACCTACGTCCGCCGCGCCGATTAGACTGTTGTTGAGCTAAGGTTATGGTCGTGGCCGGCCTTTGTCCCGGCCATCCACGTTCTTTGACACCGCATGAATTCGTTGATGCCCGGCAAAAGGCCGGGCATGACAAAGTGATGTGAGGCGAGTCTAAGCATGCCTGCGTCTGCCTTGATGAATGTGCTGGTCGGCGCCGCGCGCAAGGCCGGCCGCAGTCTCGCGCGCGACTTCGGCGAGGTGGAGCAGCTTCAGGTCTCGCTCAAAGGCCCGGCCAATTTCGTCTCGGCCGCCGATACGCGCGCCGAGGAGATCCTGCACAAGGAGCTCTTGCGTGCCCGTCCAGGTTACGGGCTCCTGCTCGAGGAGCTCGGCGAGGTGGAAGGCGCCGATCGCACCCACCGCTTCATCGTCGACCCACTCGACGGCACCACCAATTTCCTGCACGGCATCCCGCTCTTCGCCATCGCCATTGCGCTCGAACGCGACGGCGAGCTGGTGGCCGGCCTCATCTACAATCCGGCCAGCAACGAGATGTTCACCGCCGAGCGCGGCAAAGGCGCCTTCCTAAACGACCGGCGCATCCGAGTCGGGGCGAGAACCGAGCTTGCCGACTGCGTCATCGTCACCGGCATTCCGCATCGTGGCAAACCCGGCCAGGACCTTTTCCTGCGCGAGATGGACGCCATCATGTCGGTCACAGCCGGCGTCAGGCGCACCGGCGCCGCGGCGCTCGATCTCGCCTGGGTCGCCGCCGGCCGCTTCGACGGGTTCTGGGAGCGGCACTTGCGCGCCTGGGATCTTGCCGCCGGCATCGTCGTCCTGCGCGAGGCCGGCGGTTTCGTCAGCGACGCCGAGGGCAAGGATCGCATGCTGGAGAGCGGAAGCGTGGTCGCCGGCAACGAGACCATCCAGCGCAAGCTGTTGAAGCAGCTTAAGGCCGCTTCTGTGCCGCGCGAGGAGGCGGCCGCAGCCGATCCGTCACGCTAGCGACATCGAGCACGGCGAGATTGATCGAGATTGATATCGTCGCGCCCTGAGGTTGCCGTTTTACCATTCTTAATATTCAGTTAATCTCTGCCCGCAACGCCCCCCGATTCCCTGAACGGCACCATGGCAGCGACGTCGACCTTCAAGGCCAAGCTCACCTACCCGCAAATCTTCCTCTGGCGGATGAGTCTGTTCCTCATCCTGGCGATCCTGCTCGCCGTCATCCTCGACGGGCAGACGCAGCAGTTGCGCACGAGCTTCATGGCCAATCCCGGTCTGAACAGCCTCATTCTCGGCGTCCTGTTCGTCGGCATCGTCTATGCCTTCCGCCAGGTGCTCCGCCTCTATCCGGAGATCCGCTGGGTCAATTCTTTCCGCATCTCCGACCCGGGCCTCGCCGTCGATACGACGCCAACGTTACTTGCGCCGATGGCGACCATGCTTCGCGACCGCACTGGCCATCTGTCGCTTGCCACCGGCGCCATGCGCTCGCTACTCGATTCCGTCGCCTCCCGCCTCGACGAGCAGCGCGAGACCACGCGCTACCTCGTCGGCCTCCTCGTGTTTCTCGGCCTGCTCGGCACCTTCTGGGGATTGCTGCAGACCGTGACCTCGGTCGGCTCCACCATCAGCGCGCTCGACACCAACGGCAGCGAAAGCACCATGCTGTTCGATCAGCTGAAAGAGGGCCTTGCCGCGCCGCTCAAGGGCATGGGCACCGCCTTCTCCTGTTCAATGTTCGGACTTGGCGGCTCGCTGATCCTCGGCTTTCTCGATCTCCAGGCGGGCCACGCGCAGAGCCGCTTCTACAACGAGCTCGAAGATTGGCTCTCCGGCATCACCGAGCTGCAATCGGCTGAAGGCACGACCGTCGCCGGCGTGCCGCCGCAGCTCCGCTTCGCCCTCCTCGACATGCAGCGCTCGCTGTCAGACTTGAGCGAGAAGATCGAGCTCCGCGTGCTTGGCGACAACACCGGAGACGCGGTGAAGGATCTCGCCCAGGGCGTGGAGAAGCTGATCAGGCAGATGCGCGCCGAGCAGAAGGTGGTGCGCGAATGGGCCGACGAGCAGGCCCAGCATCAGCATGAGCTCGCGGTGGCACTGAAGCAGATCACCGGCAAGGTGAAGCTGCCGGTGCATGAGGAAGAGCGGAGCTAGCCATGGCGCTGGCAAAATCCCGGCGAGGCCCCGCCGTCAATTATTGGCCTGGCTATGTCGACATGCTCTCCACCCTGCTCCTGGTGGTGACCTTCCTCATGTCGCTGTTCATGCTCTCGAACTACTTCATCACCACGCAGACAAGCGGCAAGGACACCATGCTGTCGCGGCTGAACCGCCAGCTGTCGCAGCTCACCGAGCTTCTCGCGCTCGAGCGCTCCAAGAAGGAGTCGCTCGAGGACAGCCTCTCCGCACTGCAAGCAACGCTGATCGACAAGGACAAGGAGAATGCGCGGCTCACCGGCCTGCTAGGTGATCAGAGTGGCAAGACCGAGGGCGCCGAGGCGAAGACCAGCGCGCTCTCCGGCCAGCTCGACCAGCAGAAGCAAATCACCAACGAGGCGCTGGCCAAGGTCGAGATCCTCAATCAGCAGCTAGCGGCCCTCAGGCTTCAGCTCGCGGCCTTGCAGGAAGCGCTCGACGCGTCCGAGGCTAAGGACCGCGAGAGCCAGGTCAAGATCGCCGATCTCGGGCAGCGGCTGAACGTGGCGCTCGCCAAGAAGGTTCAGGAGCTCGCCCGCTATCGCTCTGACTTCTTTGGCAAGCTGCGCGAGGTCCTTGGCGCCCGTGCCGATTTCCAGGTGGTCGGCGACCGCTTCGTGTTCCCGGCAGACGTGCTGTTCGACTCGGGCTCCGCCGATCTCAAGCCCGAAGCCACGCCCCAGATCGACAAGCTCGCCGAGGCGCTGAAAGAGCTTGAGACGCAGATCCCGCCCGATATCGCCTGGGTGCTCAGGATCGACGGCCACACCGATATCAAGCCGATCACCAACGTGAACTTTCCGTCGAACTGGGAGCTGTCCTCGGCGCGCGCCATCTCCGTGGTGCGCTATCTGAT
>DATFVP010000225.1:0-6060 GCA_035260285.1 Methyloceanibacter sp. | reverse complement strand
CCAGCACGGCGGCAATGGCCGCTGCCGCGAACATTCCAGTGTGGATCACCCCCGACGCCTCTCCCAAGTTGCCACTGATACAATTAAGCATGTAGCGGCAAGAAAAAAGATGTGATCTCCGTCACACCTTGACGAGTGGCTGCGCCCGCCGAAGCGAGCGTCCTCACAGTGGGCTATTGCTCGACGGTCTGCAGCGGCGACTCGCGACACTCGCCTGCCGGTGAACTCGGCTAAAGAGAGGCTGGCGTTTGTTCAAACGTGCCAACTTTTTGTGTGAACATCGGGGGAAAGCAAAAAGAGCGCCCGCCGAAGCGAGCGCCTGACGCACCCTCAAGGACAAACTTGCTAGGGTTGAAAAGGGGTCACATCAGGACTGACCGCAGATGGTGGACTGACGGCTGTTTTGGAAGAGACCGCGTTGCGCGCCACACCTAATCCGCTAACGAAGCAAACAGCCCCCGCTATTGCTGTCGCTATGGCAAGCCAGCGCAGCGGCATTGTATCTAGCGAGGGCCGTTCCATTCGAAAGAGACGCCGGAGGTAGGCACAAAAGATACTGGCCAGCCCTGCTACAGCACCAATCCCGAAGACCACCATTGCATCAGCGAAGCCCTTAAGATTTTGACCCGAAGCTGAGCCGTGCGGGAGGCCAACGAGAAGTGCAATGGCGGCGATAGCATTGATCAAAATGATCAAGGCCACGCCCCTGCTTGCGTATCGGTTCCTCTGCCTTTCGAGAAATGTCGGGTTAACACGAACATCGATCTCTTCTCTAACCACTTTTTTTCTGCGATCTGGGGAAGCTGCCATGGCTGTAGGCTCCAGCTTCAAATGGGGAGTCATTATATCAACGGGAGTACCTAAGACCAACGAAGAGGAAAATGCAGATGAGGTATGTCCTAGCGGCTATACCTTGTTTCTTTCTGCTCGGAACCACACCGGGCCTGTCTGCCCCCGGCTTGGGCAGCTTGGCGATGCTGCTGGCCCTGGCGCGCCCGGCCAAGTCTCTACTGTTCTATGAGACCAGCATTGTTCTTGAGACCAGTATTGCTCGACGCATTGCTGAATCCCCCTAAGACGCAGCGGAGCCACCGATGACCCAGCCTATCGCGCGGACGATGCCGTAGACAGCCAGAGAAATGGCTATCGTGATACCAAAGCCTTGCAGGAAAGGGATCGCGACCTTGCTGCGCCAGTAATTGGTCACAATCTTATCGACCGTTGACTGCTGCTGGGCCTGGTCCATCTCGTCAAACGGCGACATCACGTCAATCTCGCCAATACCTTCAATCTGGATCGTCGTCAGCCGACGGTGGTGTTCCAGCGAGCGGCCCCTGACGCTCCATTTTGGCGACGAGAATGGCGCTGTCCAATCCGGCGCAAGGAGAAGGGCAGCGAAGGTACCGATGAGCAGTGATATGGCCGCAAGAAAAAGCGCGAGCCGGTGAAAGCCGCGACTGGACCTCTGCGATGACATGATCGCCCCCGATCCGACACCTGGGGGCAGGGTAGCACCGTACGGGCTGCTGCGTCAGTGTCGTGGCGTGGAAATAGAAGACGATGGCCTGCGGCTGACTAAGAAGCGGGACGTTAGCTAAGTGTTAGCTGGACCTTGTTCCGTACCCTGACATAATCCCCCGCAAACCCTTGGTGCCCCAGGCCGGACTCGAACCAGCACGTCCTTGCGGACAACAGATTTTGAGTCTGCCGCGTCTACCAATTCCGCCACTGGGGCTGGGCCCGAAACATGGGGTAAGCGTAGGCTGCGGTCAACCGTGGCCATAGCTTCCCGGCCTCCCGAGCCGATGGACAAGGCCGGGGCGCCCGGCTAAGCAAGCGGGATGCTGCGCAATCTCTACGACAAGGTCATCGCTCTGTCCGAGAGCCGCCACGCGTTGCCCACGCTCGCGGCCGTGTCCTTCGCCGAAAGCTCGTTCTTTCCCATTCCGCCCGACGTGGTGCTCGTCCCCATGGCGCTGGCGAAGCCGGAAAAGGCGAGGCTTTATGCGCTTGTCTGCACCATTGCCTCGGTTGCGGGCGGCATCCTTGGCTATGCCATCGGCGCCTTCCTCTACGACACGCTCGGCAAATGGCTGATCTCGATCTACGGTTACGGCGAGGGGGTCGAGGCCTTTCGCGCGGCCTACGCCGAATGGGGCGCGTGGATCATCCTCATCAAGGGCATGACGCCGATCCCCTATAAGATCGTGACCATCGCCTCGGGCTTCGCCGGCTACGACTTTTTCATGTTCGTGGTCCTGTCGATCATCACAAGGGGCGCCCGCTTCTTTCTCGAAGCCGAGCTTCTTCGCATTTACGGCGAGCCGATCCGCGGCTTCATCGAGAAAAGGCTAACCCTCGTCACCACCGCCTTTCTCGCGGCTATTGTCGGCGGCTTCCTGATCGCCAAATATGCTCTCTAGGATGGATGCAACGGCAAGCCCGAGCCTGGCCGAGAGGTGGAAGCCGGCCTTGAGCGCAAGCGCGCTCGTGTTCGTCGGCGCTACGGCGACGATTCTCGCAGCACTCGCTTTCGAGCATCTCGGCGGCTATGCGCCGTGCCCGCTCTGCCTCGAGGAGCGCTTCGCCTATTATTTCGCCGTGCCTGCGAGCGCGCTTGCGGTTCTCGCGGCGCGGCGCGACGCCACCCTCGTCGCGCGCATCCTGCTCGCTCTCATCGCTGCCGCGTTCATCGCCAATGCCATCGCCGGCATCTACCACGCGGGCGTCGAGTGGAAGTGGTGGCAGGGGCCTGGCGAGTGCGCGGGCGGCTTCCAGCTCAAATGGGGCGAGGGCGGGGTCGCCGAGACGCCCATCATTCGTTGCGACGAGGCCTCGTGGCGCTTTGTCGGGCTTTCGTTTGCCGGCTGGAACGCCGTCATCTCCGCCATGCTTGCCGGCATCGCAGCCTATGGCGCGGCGAAGCGGCGCTAGCTCAAGCAGACTTCAAGCGATGGTGATTGGCGGGCCCCCGTCCGCCGCTGCTATAGCGGCAGGATCCTGGGGTAACGCTAAGAGGTCTCACGGATGGCTCGCTTGCGCTCTCTCCTTCTCGTCATCGTTGCCGCCGCGCTGATCGGCGCGCTTCCCGCTGCCGCCGAAGAGTGGAAGCCGTTCGACGCGGCCGCCTTCGCCGAGGCGCAGAAAGCGGGCAAGCCGATTTTGATCGATGTCTTCGCCGCGTGGTGTCCCACCTGCCGGGCGCAGAACCCGATCCTGGTCCAGCTCACGCGGGAGCCCAAATACAAGGACCTCGCCGTGTTCAAGGTCGATTTCGACACGCAAAAGGACGCGCTCCGCGCCTTGAACGCGCAGTCGCAGAGCACGCTGATCGTGTTCAGCGGCGAGACCGAGAAGGGGCGTTCGGTCGGCGACACCGATAAGGATTCTATCACCGCGTTGCTTGACCAGGCGCTCTAAGGCAAGCCGATGACGGCCGGAGCGCTCGGTCTCGCCTTCCTTGCCGGCGTGCTTACGGTCCTGTCCCCATGCGTCTTGCCGCTGCTGCCGATCGTCCTCGGCGCCGCCGCGAGCCAGCACCGCCTTGGACCCTTGGCGCTCGCGACCGGGCTTGCGCTTTCCTTCACCGCAATCGGCCTCTTCGTCGCCACGATCGGTTTCGCCGTGGGCCTCGATACGGGCGTCTTCCGCACCGTCTCGGCGGTTCTTCTGATCGGGGTCGGCCTCGTGCTGCTGGTGCCGCGCTTGCAGGAGCAATTCGCGCTCGCGGCGGCGCCAGTCAGCAACTGGGCCGGCGGCTATGCCGACAATTTCACGCCCGGAGACTTGGCCGGACAGTTCGGGCTCGGGCTCCTTCTCGGCGCGGTCTGGAGCCCGTGCGTCGGCCCGACGCTTGGCGCAGCCTCCGTGCTTGCCGCCAAGGGCGAAAATCTTCCGCAAGTGGCGCTGACCATGCTCGCCTTCGGCATTGGCGCCGCTCTCCCGCTGCTCCTGCTCGGCATTCTCTCGCGCGAAGCGCTAATGCGCTGGCGCAGCCGGCTGATGGAAGGCGGCAAAGCGGGGAAGACGGTGCTCGGTCTCGTTCTTGTCGCCGTCGGGCTTCTCGTCGCAACCGGACTCGACAAGCGCCTGGAAGCGATCCTGGTCGAAGCCTCGCCGGATTGGCTGACGCAGCTGACGACCCAGTTCTGACGGCGCAGCGGCTTACGGCTCGAGTTCGGTATCCCAGTAGAGATAGTCGAGCCAGCTCTCATGCAGGTAGTTCGGCGGGAACAGCCGCCCGTTGCGGTGAAGCTCGAACACCGTCGGGCGGTAAGGCCGCTGCGACGGATACATCTTGGCCTCGCTCGGCAGCTTGCCGCCTTTGAGCAGATTGCACGGCGCGCACGCCGTGGTGACGTTCTCCCAGCGCGTCATGCCGCCGCGCGATCGCGGCACGAGATGATCGAAGGTCAGGTCCTGATCGTCGCCGCAATATTGGCAAGTGAATCTGTCGCGCAAGAACACGTTGAATCGGGTGAAAGCGGGATAGAGCGCGGGCCGGATGTAAGTCTTGAGCGAGACCACGCTCGGCAGCTTCATCTCGAAGGAAGGTGAGCGGACGGCGCGATCGTATTCGGAGACGATATTAACGCGGTCGAGGAACACGGCCTTCACCGCGTCCTGCCAGCCCCACAGCGAGAGCGGATAATAGGAGAGCGGCCGGAAATCGGCGTTCAGCACCAGCGCTGGAAATGTACCGGGGGCGGCCGATGCGGTTGCGACGCTCAAGGCGGGAAATCCTTACCTTTGCCCGTCGCACCCGGGACCCTTCTTGCCGGGCCGGATACTATCGGGGCATGTCAGGAATGTGAAGGGGGCGCGAGGCCGCGCGCCACCTCACGTCACCGCTTGAACCGCGGCAAAAGCTTGGCGCAGAAAGGCGCCGCCGAGTTGAAGCCCATAGGGGTCGATGCCGTGCCCGATCCCTTCCGCCACGTGCCATTCAACGGCGAGCCCGGCCTTAGCCAGCGCCTCGCGCGCCATGAACATGGCATCGACGGGGATCATCGTGTCGGTATCGCCATGGACGAGCAGGATCGCGGGCGCGGCGGCAGGCTCGCTCGGCAGCATTTCCAGATTCGCCAGCGCGCCGGAATAACCGACAATCGCTGCGGGCGCGGGATTGCGCGCGAGACCGACGCCGAGCGCCATCATCGTGCCCTGGCTGAAACCGACGAGCGCGAGCGCGCGGGGACCAAGGCCATGCCGTTTCAACTCCGCGTCGAGAAAGGCTTCGAGCGCGGGCGCCGCCTGCGCAACCCCGCGCGAGAGCTCGCTCGCTTCGCGAAAGGTGAGGTTGAACCACTGCCGGCCCATCGGCGCCATGCCGCAAGGCTCGGGCGCATGCGGCGAGACGAAGGCGGCATGGGGAAGGGCTTGCGCCCATTGGCGGCCCAAGCCGATCAGGTCGGTGCCGTCGGCGCCATAGCCATGCAGGAACACGACGAGCTGGCGCGGCTGCCCGCCCGCCGCCGGCGGAAGCCGCGGTCCGTCGAGCAACGCCAAGCTCAGTCTCCTCCCTCTTCGGGCACGTCATCGGCGGAATGGGCGTTGAGCTGGCCGTAATTCTCCTTGCCGATGTCGTTGAGCAGGTTGAGCTGCGTCTCGATGAAGTTGATGTGTCCTTCCTCGTCCGCGAGCAGCTCCTCGAACAAATCCATCGAGACATAGTCTTCTTCTTTGCGGCACGCGGCACGCGCTTCCATGTAGAGCGCGCGGGCCGAATATTCCGCCTTGAGGTCGCATTCCAGCACCTCCTTGACGTTCTGCCCGATCATCAAGGGGTCGATATGCTGCATGTTTGGCAGGCCCTCGAGGAAGATGATGCGCGTCACCAGCTTGTCGGCGTGATGCATCTCCTCGATCGACTCCTCCCGCTCCTTCTTGGCGAGCTTGGTGAAGCCCCAATCGTCGAGCAGCCGGTAATGCAGCCAGTATTGATTGACGGCGGTGAGCTCGTGCGTCAGCGCCTTGTTGAGATACTCGATGACCCGCTTATTGCCCTTCATGCGTAACTCCTCCTCTCAACCCGTTCGGCCGGATCATGGCCTGTTCTTC